>DASUQU010000024.1:0-6689 GCA_036280495.1 Thermomicrobiales bacterium
TCATTCCCTGGACCGACCGCACCGACTACGTCGCCGCGCCGATGAACAACCTCGGCTGCGTGCTGGCGATCGAGAAGCTCTGCGGTGTCACGGCCCCGGAGCGTGCCCAGTACTGGCGTGTGATCATGTCCGAGCTGGCGCGGATCGCCTCCCACCTGGTCTGGCTCGGCACCCACGCGCTCGACATCGGCGCGCTCTCGATGTCGCTCTACTGCTTCCGCGAGCGCGAGCTGATCCTCGATCTGTTCGAGGCGTTCTGTGGCGCGCGGCTGACGACGAACATGATGGAGATCGGCGGCTTCTCGCGCCCGATCCCCGAAAACCTTCCCGGCATGATCCGCGACTTCCTGAGGATCTTCCCGGAGCGCCAGCAGGAGTACGCCGACCTCCTCTCGGCCAACCCGATCTGGATGGCCCGCACCAAGGGCGTTGGGGTCATCCCGGCCGACGCCGCGATCAACTACTCGCTGACCGGCGCCTGTCTGCGTGGTTCCGGCGTGAACTACGACATCCGCAAGGCGATGCCCTACTGCATCTATGACCGCCTCGATTTCGAGGTGCCTCTCGGGCAGCACGGGGACACCTACGACCGCTACCTGGTCCGCATGGAAGAGATGCGGCAGACGATCAAGATCATTGGCCAGGCGCTCGATCAGTGCGAGCGGATGGACACCGCGCTGATGGACTGGGATTCGGAGTACGTCATCCCTCCGCACAAGGGGACGATGACGACCGCCGAAGACATGCAGCGTCACTTCATCTGGGTGATCAAGGGATTCAGCCCGCCTGTGGGTGAGGTCTACACCGTGGTCGAGGGACCCAAGGGCGAGCTCGGCTACTACATCGTCTCCGACGGGTCGCCACTGCCATACCGCTTCCGTATCCGCGCCCCAGACTTCGTGAACCTAAGCGTCCTCCCCTATATGGCCAACGGCTCGATGTTGGCCGACGTCGTCGCCCTGATCGGGACGATCGACATCGTGCTTGGATCCGTCGATCGATAACGGGAAGTAGATCAACTGGGCCCAGCGAGCAGCAGACGCCGGGCCCAGTTGATTCTCATTCGTGTGACGCGGTATACGAGTATTCGTGAGTGTCGTTCCTCGTCCTGACGGGCAACCGCGGTTCGTCATCGACGACCTGCGCACAGACGACAAGGACGCCATCGATCGGGCCGGCGCGCTGCTGGTCGAGGCTTTTCCGCACTGGCTGCCCACGATGGAGTTGGCACGGGATGAGGTCATGCAGGCGCTGGCAGCAGACCGCATCTGCCTCGTCGCGCGGGCGGAGGACGAGATCCTCGGCTGGGTTGGCGCCATTCCCGGTTACAGTCACGCCTGGGAGCTCCATCCGCTCGTGGTGAGAGCTGATGTCCGCCGCGAGGGAATCGGACGGGCACTCGTGGCGGCGCTCGAAGAGCGCGTTCGAGCTGAGGGCGCGTTGACGCTCCACCTCGGGACGGACGACGATCGTCCAACCCCTGGAACGAGCGCCGGCGGCGTCGAACTCTTCCCGGATGTGCTGTCGCACGCAGCGAACTTGCGGGTTATCGACCACCCGGCCGGCTTCTACCTGCGCATGGGGTTCGAGGTCGTCGGATTGATCCCGGACGCCAGCGGCCCCGGCAAACCGGACATCCTAATGGCAAAGCGGGTGAGCGGAGATTCTGACCAATCACGATCCTGAGCCTTGGACGGTATCCGCATTCGGAATCTATCGGCGCAGCTGAGATTACCCATGACGGAGCGGTGTGACCTGCTCGAGCTTGCGATCGGCCTGCCCGTCCCCATCGACGATGGCGCCTGCGATCATCTGCCGGGGATACGGCTCCCTTCACTTGCGCTGCCGGCCACAGACGGTGGATTCGTCGATCTCTCGGAGCTTTCCGGGCGGAGCATCGTCTACATCTATCCCCGCACCGGGCGGCCCGATCAGCCCCTACCGACCGGCTGGGACGACATCCCCGGCGCCCGCGGCTGCACGCCGCAGTCGTGTGCCTATCGTGACCTCGCGGCTGATCTAGCGGCCCTCGGCGCGCGGGTCTTCGGGTTGAGCACACAGGACACGGCCTACCAGTGGGAAGCGGCAGCGCGTCTTCACCTGCCCTTTCCGCTTCTCAGCGACGAACGGCTCCAGTTCGCGGCGGCCCTCGCCTTGCCGACCTTCGAGGTCGATGGCATGACGCTCATCAAGCGGCTGACACTGGTCATCGACGACGGGGCGATCGAAACGGTCTTCTATCCCATCTTTCCACCTGATGCCGACGCGGGGAACGTGGCGGCATGGCTACGGGCGCATCAAGACGGATAGATCGATGCGCTGCGGCGCAGCGCGCATTATCGGCAACCGCCGCAATAGCGCTGATCACCGCCCCTTCCCGTTCATGTGGTACAAAGCAAGTCGTGTCCCCGCCCTCATCTCGAGGGCTACGACCGACGATCTGAGGTGATCGGCGGCGAGAGGAGCGACGATGCGATCCCCGCGATTCGGCACCCTGCTGCTCGTTCTTATCGTGATGGTCCTGGCGCCGGTGGTCGCCGCCGTTACCACGCCGCTCGTGCCGGTCTCCGCACAGGCAACCTGCACGATCGAGGGATTCACCGACACGCCAATCGAGATCATGGCCCCCGCGGCGCCCGGTGGCGGTTGGGACACGACGGCACGCGAGATGCAGCGCGTCTTACAGGAAGAAGGCATTGCGCCGACGGTCGAGGTCTACAACGTGGAAGGCGCCGGCGGCACCGTCGGCATCGCCCAACTCGTCAACGACCAGGCTGGCAATGACCACCACCTCATGATGATGGGTCTGGTGATGATCGGCGCCATCGCGACCAATGCCTCGCCGGTGACGCTGGAGCAGACAACGCCGATCTCCAGTCTTACCGCTGAGTACGAAGTCATCGTCGTCCCGGCTGATTCAGAGTTCCAGACTCTCGACGATCTCATCGCCTCCTTCCAGGCGGACCCGACGGCCATCTCCTGGGGAGGCGGGTCGGCAGGCGGTACCGATCACATCCTCGTCGGACTGATCGCGCAGGCGGCGGGCGTCGATCCCACTCAAATCAACTACGTCCCCTACTCCGGCGGTGGCGAAGCACTGGCGGCGATCCTCGGCGGGCAGGTCTCGGCGGGAGTCTCTGGTGTCGGCGAGTGGCTCGAGCAAATCGAATCTGGCGAGTTGCGCGCCCTGGCGGTTTCCGGGAGCGCGGGGGACGAGGCTGGTGGCGCTACGCCGGTAGCCAGTGCGGACGCGGCGATCGCGCCGACGCTGCAAGAGCAGGGTATCGACGTCGAGCTGGCGAACTGGCGCGGTGTGGTCGCCCCGCCCGAGATCTCGGACGAGGGCCGGGACTGCCTCATCGCCCTGGTCGATCAGATGGTCGCCTCCGAAGGGTGGGCTCAGACACGCGAGCAGTACGGCTGGCAAGACTTCGCGATGTCCGGCGACGAATTCGCTACGTTTCTCAACGAGGAACGTGAGCGCATCACCGGGATTCTCACTGAGCTGGGGTTGATTGCGTAGCGACGAGGGTGATAGGGCCATAGGGTAATGGGGTGATTGGGGGCTGAGCTCCGGCGCTGGCTGCCTTCTCCAAATCGACCGCACTGGGCTGAGGAAAGGGCCGCGGATGACTGAGGAATCTCCCAACACCCCATCTCCGCTTCACCCCACCACCCCGTCAAAGCGGGTTGATATTGGTGAGACGCTGCTGGCCCTGGCGGCGGTGGTCCTTGGCATCCTGATTCTCTGGCAAGCGACATTGATCCGGCTGACTCCGGCTTACTCCAAGGTCGGGCCACGAGTGATCCCCTATATCGTCGGCGCGGGATTAGTCATCGCTGGCGTCTGGCTCGCGTACGAAGCACTTACCGGTCGCGCATCCAGCGCCGCCACCGAATCAGAGGATGCCGATCCGACGCTGCCGACCGACTGGGGTACTGTCGGACTTCTCGCGCTGGCGCTAGTGGTCTACCTGGTGCTGATCGAGCGGGCGGGGTTCATCATCGCGAGTGCGACCCTTTTCGTCATGGCGGCGTTCGCGATGGGCAGCCGGCGCCTGGCGCGAGACATTGCTATCGGCGTCATCCTGGCATCAGTCCTCTACCTCGTGTTCAACCGTGGCCTCGGCCTATCGCTACCGGCCGGCGTTCTTACGGGGGTTGTCTAGTTGGCCGAGAAGAGAGTGGACCCGTCCGAGATCGAGGCGGCGGGCGAGGCAGGTATCGCCCCTACGACCCGACTCGCCGTCTCAGCTTCACGACTCGCGACTCACGACTCACGACTTCGATAGCATGGCCGCCCTCGGCGATCTGGCTCACGGCTTCGCGGTAGCGCTGACACCGGAGAATCTCCTCTGGGCGCTGATCGGAGTCTTGCTCGGGACGGCAGTCGGCGTGTTGCCCGGGATCGGGCCGGCGCTGACCGTCGCCCTACTTCTGCCGGTGACATACAAACTGGAGCCGGTGAGCGCGTTCATCATGTTCGCCGGGATTTATTACGGCGGCATGTATGGCGGCTCGACGACCTCGATCCTGCTCAATACGCCGGGCGAGTCGGCTTCGATCGTCACTGCGCTGGAAGGCAACAAGATGGCCAAACGCGGGCGCGGCGCGGCCGCGCTGGCGACAGCGGCGATCGGTTCCTTCGTGGCCGGCACGGTCGGCACGATCGGTCTGACCGTTCTGGCCCCGGTGATGGTGCAGATCGGTCTGAAATTTGGTCCAGCCGAGTACTTCGCGCTGGTGGTCCTGGCCTTCACCACAATCACCGCCTTGCTCGGCAGCGCCGTCGTGCGGGGGATGCTCAGCCTCTTCTTCGGCTTGGCACTTGGTTTGATCGGTATCGACACCCTCTCCGGTCAGGGCCGCTTCACATTCGGCATTCCGCAACTTTTGGACGGCATCGACGTCGTCACGGTTGCCGTGGGCTTGTTCGCTATCGGCGAAACGCTGTGGGTCGCTTCCCACATGCGCCATGACCCGGACCAGATCATCCCGGTCCGGGGAACGGTCTGGATGACGCGGCAAGAGTGGGCGCGCTCCTGGAAACCGTGGCTCCGCGGGACAGCGCTTGGCTTCCCCATCGGCAGCCTGCCCGCCGGAGGGGCCGAGATCCCGACGTTCCTCTCCTACGCATTGGAGAAGCGGTTGTCAAAGCACCCTGAGGAGTTCGGGCACGGCGCCATCGAGGGCGTTGCCGGTCCCGAGGCCGCAAACAATGCCTCCGCCGCCGGGGTGCTGTCGCCACTACTGACGCTCGGGTTGCCGACCTCGGCGACCGCGGCAATCCTCCTGGCCGCCTTCCAGCGCTACGGACTCAACCCGGGGCCGACCCTGTTCCGCTCCGACCCAGACCTCGTCTGGGGACTCATCGCCAGCCTCTACATTGGCAACGTGATGCTCCTGATCCTCAACCTGCCGCTGGCCGGCGTCTGGGTGCGGTTGCTGGCGATCCCCCGGCCACTGCTCTACGCCGCGATCCTCGTCTTCGCCGGGTTGGGCACCTATGCACTCAGCGGCTCGACCGTCGATCTGGTGGTGCTCTATCTGCTTGGGGCGGTGGGGTTCGTCATGCGCCGCTTCGATATCCCGGTGGCGCCGGCCGTGGTCGGGGTAATTCTAGGGCCGGTGGCCGAGGATCATTTCCGGCGCGCCCTGCAGATTGCTCAGGGTAATTACGCCACTTTCGTGACCCGCCCTATCTCGGCGGCGATCCTTGTCCTCGCCGCGCTCGCGCTCCTGGCGCCGCCAGCGATCCGCTGGTGGCAGGCACGCCAGCGAGTGGAGCCCACCGCCACCGCTTCCACGTCAATGTCCTGAAGGGACACTTTAGCGATCCATAGCGGCGGCCGGTGAACGAGTTTGGCATCGCCCAAAGCGTCCCGATCCACCTCGGATGGCCCATCTCATGCGAGAATGCTCACCGGCTGCATGAGGCAGCTCATGAGTAGCCGGTTGCATCATCAGGAGCGAAGACGTGTCGATAACGAGTAGTGTCATCCCCGAGTCCCACGCCGACATCCTCGATCAGAAAGTCCTAGCACACGTGGCGACGATCGGGCCGGATGGGGAGCCACAGAACAATCCAGTCTGGTTCGACCACCAAGATGGGTATATCCGGTTCAGCCAGACGACCACGCGGCAGAAGGTGCGCAATCTCGAGCGGGATCCTCGCGTTGCCATCTCGATCGTCGACGAGAACAACCCCTACCGCTACCTGGAGATCCGGGGAACGGTGGAACGGATTGACCCAGACCCGGACAAGGCTTTCATCAACAGCATGGCCAAGAAGTACCACGACCAGGACGTCTACGAAGGCAGTCCTCCAAGCGAGACGCGGGTGGTGGTCGTGGTGCGACCCGAACACACCACCAAGATGGGGTAGCGCTGCCCGCCGATGATCTGGTTTGCCGCTTAGCTCGCTAGACCGGACGCAGCCGGGCGTCGTCGGGGGTCAGGGCGAAAACCAGCTCGTCGGCCGGCTGCCCGTCGGGGGCGAGGAAGGCGTTGCGGAGGTGTCCCTCGAGGACGAATCCGACCCGCTCGGCCACCTGCCGGCTCGGTTCGTTGCGCGCGTCGCAACGCAGCTCCACTCGCCGTGCGACGAGAGGGCCGAAGGCCAGATCGACGAGCATGATCACCGCCTCAGTCGCGTAGCCTTGCCCAATAGCCGAGGCACGGAGCCAGTA
>DASUQU010000025.1:0-3991 GCA_036280495.1 Thermomicrobiales bacterium
TGGCTGGTCAAGATTCCAGCGCCCTTTTCGACAAAGGACGCCATGGCCATCGGCACGGCCGGTTACACGGCGATGCTGTCCGTCCTGGCCCTCGAACACGGCGGCCTCACACCGCAGCGCGGGGACAGGTGTCGCAGTTGGTAAGGGTCAACGTCCGCACCCGCTCAGGATTGAGCGCCGCGAAGATCTGAGCAATGCCTCCGCCACTGTCGTTTGCCGACCAGGTCGACCTGATCGGTCTTCAAGGCATCGAGCACCTCTCTCAGCATCTTCGCGTTGGCGGTCACGGAAACATCTTGATCCGGCGCGATCTCGGTGTCGCCATGCGCCAGGAGATCCACCGCGATGCAGCGGCGGATGTCAGACAGCCCGGCCAACTGGTGCCGCCACAGATGCTTATTCAAGACCACGCCATGCACAAAGAGCGCGACCGGACCGGAGCCAGCGGATGCGTAGCTGATGCGGCCTGAAGGTGTCTCGACGCTGTGAGTCGTGGTTGGGGTTTGCTGGCTGCTCATGGCTCAACCCTGCGAACGCGCGGCGGCTTCGTTCAACGTCGTCCTCGCTTCTCGCTCGAGTGCCTTCATCGCGCGGATATATGGAATCGGACCGTAACTGATGCGCGCGACGCCGAGTTCGGCGAGCCGAGCATTCGATGGAACGCCCTCCATGACCATTACGTTCACGGGCAGCGAGACACTCTCGCAGACCCGCCCGATCAGCGCATCGTCCACCAAGCCGGGGACGAAGTAGCCGGACGCGCCTGCGACCGCGTAGGCTTTGGCCCTGTCGAGAGCCTCGCCGACAGCCTGCGCCGCGTCATCGCCATGTTCGAAGAACGCATCGGTCCGCGCGTTGATGAAGAGCTCGACGCCCTTCTGCTCGGCCGCCTTGCGGATAGCCGAGATCCGGCGTGCCTGCCGGTCGATATCGTAGAGACCCGCGCCCTTCACGACCCGGTCCTCGAAATTGATACCGATGACGCCAAGATCGAGCAGTCGCGAAACATTGCCGGCCAGTTCGCCGTCGTCTTCGCTGTAGCCGCCCTCGAAGTCGACGGTGACCGGCGCATCGATCGTCGCCGCGATCCGCGCCACGATCTGTTCGGCGAGCGCGATCGGGATGGCCTCGCCGTCGCGATAGCCTTGGGCTTCCGCGACGGACCAGCTGCTCGTCGCGATCGCCTTGGCACCAGCAGCGAGTATCGCCTTGGCGCTGCCGGCATCCCACGCATTGTAGAGCAGCAGCGGCTTGCCTTTCACCTGCAGCTCGGCGAAGCGCTTGGCCTTTTCCGTCTGGTTCATTGCATCCTCCTAAGTTGACGAGCTCGGGGACGTGGGCTCACCCATTCCGTCCCTTGGAAGTGCGGACCCGAGGCTTGAGCGACTTGCGCCGCTTGTGACCCTGCAGAATGGCGTTCGTGACGTTCTATCTATCAGTAGGTCCACACGCGTTAGATAAGGCTGGCGCGCCGGCGCGTCAACCTCTATCTATCAGTAGACAGCCTGGACGCTGCCCGATCGCCAGCGGGCGACCGCCCGCAGCCCATAAGGAAGAGACCGGATTGAGCTCGTATGAACCGGACATTCTTGCCCGCGATCTCGACGTGATCTTCTGCGGCGTGAACCCGGCCACGACCGCCGCAGTCGTCGGTCACAATTTCTCCAGCTGCAGCAATCGCTTCTGGACGGTGCTGCATCTCACCGGCTTCACCGATGTCCGCCTTCAGCCGCACGAGGAGCGGCGCTTGCTCGAGTACCGATGCGGCCTGACCGCCGTCGTCGCCCGGCCGACAAGACGGGCCATCGATGTGCCGCCGGACGAATTCCGGAAAGCGCGGCCGGGCTTCGAAGCCAAGATACGTCGCTATGCCCCTCGTTCGGTCGCGTTTCTCGGCAAGCGCACCTTCTCGGCGATGATGGACCAGCCGGACGTGGCATGGGGCCGGTATCCCGCAGGGTTTGCGGGCACCACGACCTAAATCCTGCCCAACCCCAGCGGCCTCAACAAAGCCTTCTCCCTCGAGGCGCTGGTAAGGACTATAGCGAGTTGCGGGCGGCCCTCCGGGCCGGGCCGTCAGCGTGAGACTTCCGGTCACGGGGAGCGACCAGGACGGATTGACAGCGCCCGGTCTCGCCGCGGCAACTTGGATCTTTCGTGGCGCGTTCCTTCGATCACCGGAGCGATCAGGATGAGGCTCCGACGCAACCGTCCGCTTTGGTGACCGGCACGGTGGATGCCGGATACCGTGCCAGCTTTTCGGCCGGGCGGATGGGACGCGCTACCAGCCCGCCGCCGCAGTTCGGGCAGCGCCCACCCAGGGTCGTCTCCGCACAGCCCCGGCAGAAGGTGCATTCGAAGCTACAGATCATGGCGTCGGTGGCCGCCGGCGGCAGATCCTTGTTGCAGCATTCGCAGTTGGGGCGAAGGTCTAACACCATGGTTCCTTTCTGATGACAGCGATTACGAATTTCCGCGCGACGCCGTCCCCGTCTGGATATCCGGGTAATACTGCGGAGTCTCGCGTCGATCGAACATGCCGTAGTCGCGGACCACGCGCACAATCCGATGGCGGAGGCCGCCAAAGGCGGGCGGGCTGAATTTCTCGGCAGAGGGCCGGTCGCGCCACGACGCTAACAGCGCGAGTTTCCCCGCGTTGTAGATGCTGGCAAAAACGTCGTGGTCGATCAGGTCCGCCCGATGCCGATCGAGCGACAACCAGTCCGGCAGCACCGCGACCGTCATGCCTGATGACGGCGGGACCTCGGTCAGCGTCATGAATTTCGCCCGCCCGATCTCCGTCTCGTCGAGCCGCTGTTCGACGATCGCCGCGCCTGCGGGTGGTGCCGTGTCCGCCACGATCTCGCCCACCCGCAGATGGTAGTCCTGGAACACCTCATCCCGGCCGCGCTGCTGGGTGTTGTGATGCTTGCCGACCGTCCGCCACCTCACCACGGATTTCTCGTCGCGCCAGGTCGAGTGCGACAGGATCCAGCCCGGCCGGCGCGTGCTCTCGAAGCGTTCGTTGTCGATGAAGCCGTCTATCCCTTCGAGGATCGGTCTCAATCCCTTCGCAAGCTCGAGATAGAGGTCGAACTTCTCTTGCTTGGGATGGACTTCGAAGATCACCGAGAACATCGCCATCGCCCCGGATTGTCATGCCTCATGCCGCGGAGCGGCAGGGCTTCCTCCTCTGCGCCAGCGGGTAGCGTCTCTGACGCCACGCTCGCCGACGTCTCTCTCGACTGGTAGGGGGATAACCGTTGTTTTCTCCCGGCGCAAGGACTATCTATCAACAGATAGTCATAGGAGTGACTCCATGAGTGACGTCAAAACTGCGATCATGGACGCCGCCGAACGGCGCATGCAGCAGGGCGGTTTCGGCGGCTTCAGCTTCCGGGAAATCGCCACGGATGTCGGCATCAAGAGCTCGAGTGTCCACTACCATTTCCCAACAAAGGAGGATCTCGCGGCGGCCGTCATTCGCCGCTGGGCGGAATATACTTCCGAATTGATCGACAAGGAGCTGGAGAAGGACCCAGATCCCGTCCGTGTCTGGACGAAGGCCTTCCGAGGAACTGCTTTCTCCGAAGCTCACATGTGCCCTTGTACCGTGCTCGGCGCCGCCTCGCAGGATCTGCCGGAACAGGTTGCGAAGGAAGTGAAGGGCTTTTTCAAGATGTGCCAGGACAAGCTAGTCGCGGAAGGGCTCTCGCCAAGTAAGGCGGCCGAAGTGCTGTCGACCATCACGGGCGCCCTGGTCCTTGCCAATGCCCTCGGCGACACTGCCGAATATGACCGAGCCACCCGCAATTTGCTGCGTCAAAACGCGGCCGCTCTGGCTGATCGTCACGGCCCTCGCGGACCAAGAACGAAGCGTCTTGCGAAGGTGGCCGCGCGTGATTGAGGCGGCCGCTGGCCGGCGAGGTGCAGCCATCGGCACGTAGAGGCACGCGCCCGGGCGGTAAAGCCGTCGATCTCATGTCGGCTA
>DASUQU010000026.1:0-8794 GCA_036280495.1 Thermomicrobiales bacterium
AGCGATCAAGACGAGATTCGCTGGCATCCAGATCGGACCTCGCCAGTTGGAGTTGCCGCCAAACATCCCGGTGCTCGACTCGGCCGGCTCGTACCGGACCGTCAAGACCTGGTCTCGGGTGCGCAATTCGAAGGGATGGTCGAGGTAGTGCCGACTAATCGACCGGATACCGTAGTCGCTGAGGAACTCGTTCGGATCGAACATCCGCGCCAGGACGCGACGCAAACGCTCCTCCGGTACGAGGGTCAAGACGCGGCGGAGATCGCCGTCGGAGTGCAGACGCTCCGGGAACAAGTTCGCCAACTCCGGATGGCGGTCGGCGTACCAGCGCATGCGTTCGACGAAGCCCGGCGCCTGTTCGTCCAACCGCTGCCGTGCGGACTGTGTCAACGCGATTACCGGGAAGATGGGAAGCAGGCCGACGAGCGAGCGCAGCTTCAGGGGCATCCTCGTACCGTCTGCCCCGCGCAGGAAGTCGTAGTAGAAGCCGTCCTCCTCGTCCCAAAGGTAGCTGTCTTCGCCGCCGAGCCCATTCATCGCCGCGGCGATGGCCAGGTAGTGCTCGAGGAACTTGATTGCCACGTCTTCGTATGTCGGATCACCCAGTGCAAGTTCCACCGCCGCCCACGCCATATTGAGGCAGTAGCTTGCCATCCAGGCGGTTCCATCGGCTTGCTCCAGGGAGAGACCCTCCGGCAAGGCCATGCTGCGGTCGATCACGCTGATGTTGTCGAGTCCAAGGAATCCGCCCTGAAATAAGTTGTTCCCCTCTTCATCCTTGCGGTTCACCCACCAGGTGAAGTTGATCAGGAGCTTGTGGAAGATCCTCGCCAAGAAGTCGCGGTCGCCTTCGCCGTTGTGACGTTGCTCTTCCAGATAGAGCGCTCGAGCGGCCACGATGTGGACGGGGGGATTGACGTCGCCGAACGCCCATTCGTAGGCCGGGATCTGGCCGTTCGGGTGCATGTACCACTCTCGCAGCATGAGCAAGAGTTGCTGCTTGGCGAAGCCCGCGTCGATCAAGCCGAAGGCGACGCAATGGAAGGCCAGGTCCCAGGCCGCGTACCAGGGGTACTCCCATTTGTCCGGCATCGAGATGACGTCACTGCTGTTGTGGTGCCGCCACTGGCTATTGCGCCCGTACTTGCGTGACTCAGGCGGCGGCGGCCCCGCCGGATCACCATCGAGCCATTGCGCCACATCGAAAATGAAAACCTGCTTGCTCCAGATCAAGCCGGCCAACGCCTGTCGCTGGACCCGCGCCTCGTCCTCGGTCAACCGGCCATCCCCGAGTGTCGCGTAGAGCGTGTCGGCCTCGGCAATCCGCTCGCTGAAGATGCGCCCGGCCTCTGCGAACGGCGCCGCGCTGCGCTCGCTCCCCAGGCGCAGGAGGACCGTCTGCGTCTCACCAGGGGCAAGGTCGAGGACGTAGTGGGCGGCGACCTTGGTGCCGTTCCCGGCCGGGTTGACCGCGTCATCGCGACCGGCGACGACCGCCTCGCCGATCCCGTCCTTGACGAAGGGCGTGCGGTTGGTAGCGCCCCATAGTCGCTGCGCGTTACTCTCGTTCTCGGTGAAAAGGAGATTCGGGTTCCCCTGAAATGCGAGCCAGTAGTCGCCGAGATCGTGGTGGCTGGCCTGGACGAGCCGGCTTCCGATGTCCTCGGCGCCGTTTGGGGCCGCGCCCTGCGGCGACACGGCATGCAGCTCGGGTCGGCGGTCATCGTAACCCCACGCCCAGGTGTTGCGGAACCAGAGGGTTGGCAACAGGTGCAGTGGCGCGGGGTCCGGCCCACGGTTGGTCGCGGTGATCCGGATCAGGAGATCGCTTGGGGTGACCTTGGCGTACTCCACCTCGACGTCGAAGTAGCGATCCTTGGCAAAGACGCCGGTGTCGATCAGCTCGTACTCCGGTTGCTCGCGGCCACGCCGGCGGTTCTCCTCGACAAGGTCGGCGTACGGAAATGCCCGTTGGGGATACTTGTACAGGCCTCGCAGGTAGGAGTGGGTAGGCGTCGCGTCGAGGTACCAGTAGTACTCCTTGACGTCCTCGCCATGGTTGCCCTCGCTGCCGGTGAGCCCGAACAACCGTTCCTTCAAAATTGGGTCAGCGCCATTCCAGAGGGCCAGGGCGAAGCAGAGCCGTTGCTTCTCGTCAGAGATCCCGAGGAGGCCGTCTTCACCCCACCGGTACGCCCGGGATCGAGCCTGGTCATGTGGGAAGTAATCCCAGGCATTGCCAAATTCGGAATAGTCCTCCCGGACAGTGCCCCATTGCCGCTCCGAGAGGTACGGACCCCAGGCTCGCCACTCCGCCGCGATCGGCTCCCCAAGCACCGGTGTCGCCACCAAGGTCTTCATCGACTGGCTCCTCAATCGTCTAGGTCATGCCGGGTTGGCCGTGGCGATCGAACGGGCGACGCATAGCGAGGAAAGGCCGCTCAGGCCGGCCCGTATCTCTACAGCGTCGATTTGGGCTCGCAGGCCGAAATCCCAGCAGGCCCGACGGCATCGCCATCGCCGATCGTCCGAGGGCAGTTCCCCAGAGTAGAGCGCAGGAGGGTGTAGCGCCATCCGTCCAGCGGAGTATTTGGCCCGCGGCATCGCGAACCGCGGCTAGCCTCGAGCGAGCTGCCGCCGCGATCGATCGGATGTCGCGCCGACGTGCCTCTCCGTCAACGGTTGCGAAGCAGTGCCAGGAGGCGAAGAAGTTCCGCGTAGAGCCAGACCAGTGTCGCGAGCAGACCGAACGCGGCGTACCACTCCATCGCCACGGGAGCCCCTGCCGCGATCCCCTTGTCCACGATGGCGAAGTCGAGAAAGAGGTTGAACGCCGCGACGAGACAGATACCGACGCTGAGAGCGATTCCCAGCGGCGTTGGCGAGATGATGAAGAGAAGGTCGACGCCGAAGAGACTGAGGAGCCATCCGACAAGGTAGAGCACAAGAATCCCCAGCGTGGCGGTGATGATCGCTCTAGTCAGGTTCGCGGTGACGCGCACGGCGCCCGTGAGGTAGAGCACGAGGCAGGCCAGGAACGCGGCGACTGAGGCCAGCAACGCCTGAGCGACGATCCCATCGTAAGCCTCTTCGTAGACGCGGGAGACCGCGCCCATCCAAAGACCCATGAGCACCGCGTACAGGAGTCCGGCTGCGAAAGCAAGATCGGGGTTACCAGCGGCCATGATGGTCAAGCCGATCAGCAGGAAGTAGCCGATCAGCCACCAGAGCCCAGAGGAGGTGGAGAACCAGTCGAGCGCGCGGTTCCAGCCAAACGCGCCGAAGATGATCGCCACGAGCAGGAGCAGGAGCGACTTGAAGATCGTCCCGCGCAACGTCATCGTCGGCGCGGATGTCGATTCACGGTGCAGCGCGACGCTTCCCGGCGCAAAGGTCGCGTCGTTGAGCATCTGCGAGGCCACGATTACGCCTCGCTGGCCATGCGACTCCTAATCATGAAGGCAAGAACGAGAAGCGCGATGCCACCGAGAATCAGTACCCAGGTAAGCAACTGACCGCCGGCCAGCTCGCCGGCCGCCCGGGTGAGCGTGAGGAAGCCCAGCACGATCGCCAGCACATCGCCGGCGAGTGCTCCCCATCGATATCTACGCTCTCCCGACACGGCGAGAGCTCCGACGACTCCCAGGACCCCGTACGCCAGCAAGCCGAGTCCCAGGATCTGCCTGCTGCCATCGCTTTGAATGTACTGGGACAATGGCGAGAGGAGTGTCAGCGCGGCAACGGTGATCCCGACACCACCGCGGAGGACGGCCCAGGGCGCTGCCGCGGACGTGCGGAATCGGAACCCCTCGATGATCCGACCGGCGCTGATAACGAGCAGCACGAATGCGATGAGCTGGCGGATAATGCCGGCCGCGTTCTCAGGCTGAACCGCGGCGTAAATGCCGACGAGTAATACGACCAGTCCCTCGATTCCGACCACCCACCAATTCTGGTCTTCTCGCCAGGGCCGCGCTTCGCGCGCCACGTCGATTGCCGCCGATCTGGCCCGATGGGTGAGATCGGTTTCCCCGACCGATGTGCTGGCTGGGGAAACGGCGGTCTGCTGGGTTGTTTGTTCGGGACGGTAGCCGGAAGCGCCGCCCCCGGCGCTCGAAGTCGTCCCCGCTGAACCGTTCTCTAGCATCGCTCACCTTCCGGGACGTGCATCAAGACTCACGTAACGCAATACTCAAGCGGACGGTTGTCAGGATCCGGTCGTAGCGCAAACGTCGACCGCAGTTGCGCCACTCTAGAGTGCACGAGGTTGTAGTGGCATCCGTCTGGTGGAGTATTCCGTAGATGGCAGTGCGAAGCACTAGTGCAGCTCGGCGTGTCGAACCCGCGATATAGCGCTCGCGAATACGTCCTTAGACCGGTGCCACTACACCGCCGTCCCAGTTAGCCTCGCCTACACGGGGCGTCGGTTCGCGCCGCCACGGCGGGCCGGCCGTCGCTTCCGAGCCACCAATGGATTCGATCCACGACGATGCCGCTTGTCCCGTTCGTCAAGCTGGCGTGGCCATCGCCATGCGAGTGACGCCATACCAGAATGAGGGCCGGAGATGAGTCGATTCTTGCGATGGGCACTTGCCGTTGCCCTGACGCAGACGGCGCTCCTCATGCTGCTCGCCTGGCTTTTGGCTGGCTTCAACCTGTCCGGACTCAGAGCAGCGCTCGTTGGCGCCGTCGTGACCTCGCTGGCCCTAGCGGTGGCGTGGCCGTTCATCTACAGCCTCTCGGCGCGATTCCATCCGCTCCTCTTTCCCGTGCTGACATTTGCACTCACCGGGCTGGTCGTCTACCTGGTCGGTCAAGTTCCCATCATGGGGCTCACCATCGACAGCATCTGGACTGGCATTTTGATCAGCCTCGTGCTCACGATCGGCTACGTCATCATCGGCGCATTCTTTTCGCTCAGTGACGATCGCGCCTACGACTGGTTCGTCGTCAGACCGCTGCAGCGCTCTTACGCAACGACCCCAAAAACCAGCGTGCCTGGGGTGCTCTTCCTGGAGATCGACGGCCTCGCCGAGCCGATCCTGCGCCGGGCCCTCGACCAGGGAGACATGCCAACGCTCCAGCGTTGGTTGACCACCGGAACTCACCGGCTCCTTGGCTGGGAGCCGGATCTCTCGTCCCAGACCTCGGCCAGCCAGGCCGGCATTCTCCTCGGCGACAACACGAACATTCCTGCCTTCCGCTGGTACGACAAGCCGGCGGGCAAGCTGATGGTCACGAGCAAGCTGGCGACCACCGGCGAGGTCGAGCACCGGTTGTCGACCGGCCAGGGGTTGCTGGCAGACGGCGGCGCCAGTCGCTGGAACATCTTTTCTGGAGACGCGCCCGATTGTCTATGCACCTATAGCGCCGTCGGCGACAAGAAGCGGATCACGTCGCGCGCATACGCTGCCTACTTCACCAGCCCCTATACCTTCGCCCGGACTCTGGCGCTCTTCATCGGCGACGTCGTTAGGGAGCGGCGGCAGGCTTGGGCTCAGGTGCACAGAGACGAACGCCCCCGCATCGAGCGGCATTTCAAGTACGCGCTCGTGCGCGCCAGCACGACGACGTTCATGCAAGAAGCCTGCGTATTCATGCTGATTTCGGACATGTTCCGAGGTGTGCCGGCGGTCTACGCGACCTTTTTCGCCTACGATGAGGTCGCGCATCACTCCGGGATCGACCGGCCCGATGCGTTTGAGGTCCTCCGCACGATTGATGCGGCCTTCGCTCGCCTGGAGCGGGTCGCGGCTCGCGCCCCCCGTCCTTACCACTTCGTCGTTCTCTCGGACCATGGCCAGAGCATGGGCGCTACGTTCAAGCAGCGCTACGGCCAAACGCTGTCCGATCTGGTCTCGGATCTAATCTCGCCCAATCACCAGGTCAAAGCGATCGAGGTTGCTGACGAAGATGCCGGCTACGTCAACGTTGCCTTGACCGAGGCGGCACGTCAGGACAGTCGCACCGCCCGTCTGCTGAGGCGTGCTCTGCGGGGGCAGATCAGCGATGACCAGATCGATATCAGCGGCGACACGAAGCCCCCGCAACAGCCCGGCGACCCGTACGACGCCGCAAACGTCATCGTCCTCGCCTCAGGGAATCTTGGCCTGATCTCCTTCCCGGGCTGGAAGGAGCGCATGACCTACGAGCAGATCGTCGACACGTACCCGGATCTGCTGCGCGGATTGGTGCGGCACGAGGGCATCGGATTCGTGTTGGTGCACTCAGAAAGCGACGGTGGTCTCGTCATTGGATCCAAGGGGCTTTTCTACTTGGAGCACGACTACGCCGTTGGCAGCGACCCGCTGACGCCCTTTGGCCCAAACGCCAAGCTCCATCTGAAACGGGCGGACGCGTTCGGGAACGCACCGGACTTCCTTATTAACAGCCTGGTTGATCCGACCACCGGCGAAGTCGCCGCCTTCGAAGAACTGGTCGGGTGCCACGGCGGGCTCGGCGGACCGCAAACGCAGCCATTCGTGCTCTATCCTGCGGCGTTTGCAGAGCCTGAAACGCGGGTCGTCGGCGCGGCGGCGCTGCATGCAGTGCTCAAGAGTTGGCTCAACACAGTTCAAGGGCGCTCGGCCGATACCTCGGACCAGCAGGTGAAATCTACGCACCTGCGGGCTGAAGTGATGGGTCGTCGGTCACGCCCGACTGCGCTCGACGGCCTAGAAACAGGGCAAAGGCAAATGGGAGAAACGTGTTGAAACTTGTCGTGCGGTGGCTCATTGCCATCATCGCGCTCGGGGTCACGGTGTGGATCGTGCCCGATATCTCAGTCGATGGAGACGGCTGGTAGCGTTGGCGATGACCGCTGTTATCCCGGGCCTGCTCAAAGCGACTTTGCGGCCAATGTTTCGGCTGCTGTCTCTACCACTGACAGCGATGACCCTCGGGCTCTTCCTCTTCGTGATCAACAGCGTCACACTCTGGCTTGCCGCTTGGATCACCGAGAACGTGTTCGATGCAGGACTCGTCATTGACGGTTTGCTTCCCGCCATCTTCGGATCGATCATCGTGAGCGTCGTCTCGGCTGGGCTCTCCTTCCTCCTCCCGGACGTTGAGAAATCCTGACGGAATCCACGTCTATCGATCTGCCGGGTCGTCCCATTCCAGTACTGCTAAGAGACGAATTCCGAGATCGGTTGACATCTCAACGCGGGCTAATGCGCGCGTGCACATTTTGTCTTAAGTTCGGGCCGAAGTGACAAGATAACGCGCTCTCATCCGATCTTCCCCAATCTGTTGCCCCGTCATCCCCACGAACCAAGGACTCGTCATGGGGAGTTGTCTCCAGATTGTTGTTTCGTCCCTCTCTAGACACCCAGGTACGGCAACGGGAGCGGCTGAGAGCTGAGCCATCCTGCACACGTTGTTGCCATGAAAGTATCTATTTATATATACTCACTTGAGACCAAGAAGGTTGGTGGTGATCCATCTCGTGCTCGCGGCACCCAACACCCCCCTATGACGTACCTCAGGACCAACGAGTCGAGGCATTCCCGTGAAACTGAAGCACTAGCTCGAGGACCGGCCCGATGAGTGCGACACGTCAACTCGACCTTGTCTTCGCTTCTCACGCGTTGGCGGACCGGCTATCCGTGCGTGCCCTCAATACCGATCCCGATGAGTGGGGGCCGAGCGACCATTGCCGCGTGGTGATTGAGCTGCAAACCTGTCGCGTCGAGCACACTCTCTAGCCCAACAGTCGATCCATCGCCGCTGCCGCTTCTCGCCGCGCGGCCAGGGCGGAAGTGCCAGACGGGAGCGCAGCCGGGGCGGTCCTGTGCCGGGCGGCTGCGCGTCGTTGCGATGGAGCGCGACGCCTGTGCATCCGATCTTGCGTCCCGAGGCGGATCGGGCACAGGGCCTAGCGAGCGGATTGCCGTCCCGTTGGCGTGGCTCGCGGCCGCAAAAGGAAACCCAGCGTGCGCCTCACCCGTTGCAAGGCTATGCGTCAGTAGAGAACTGACGGGCGCGGCCACGACGGCGACGACCATTTACGATGCCGCTCCCGAGGAGATTGTCCATGAAGAGGTACATCCTGATCCTGAGTCTGAGCGCCGGACTCATCGCCTTCAGCCCTGTCGCCTCCGCCCAGGAGAGCGGCGCCCCGGAGATCAACGCCGACGGTACCGACGCCGCCTCGACGGCCGGGGTCAACCCAGTCGCCAACGGCACCGGACCGACGTTGATCTACGGCGATCTCTCCGCCGGGGCGCCGGCCGTTCCGATTGCCTCGGAACCGGCGCCGGTGGTGGCGGATCCGGCTCCCGCCCCGGATGCTGCGACAACGAGCGAGCCCGCGCCCGTGACGGAACCAGCGCCCGATGTCGAACTCGCCCCGGCTCCCGCGGAGACCACCACCACGACCGCAACGGAGCCGGCTTCCGTGGCACCCGCCTCCGAGACGACGACCGCGACGGCACCGGAGACCACGACCGCGACGGCGAGCGGGGAGCCGGCTCCCGCACCCCAGTACGACCCGGTCACGGGCCTGGCCATCGACACGGCCACCGGCTTGCTCATTGACCCGGTCACCGGCTACCTCATCGACCCGGCCAGCGGCCTGATCTTTGATCGCAGGACCGGGTATCAGGTCCATCCGATGACCGGGTTGCTGATCGAGCCGACCACCGGGGCCCAACTCGACCCGCTCACCCTGGCGGTGGTCATCCCGCCCGGGTTCGGCAGCGAGTCGCCGGACTACGACCCGGGCAGCGGAGCGATGCGGGGCACAATCGAGACGGTGGTCGACGATACCTATGACAACGCGACCTACAAGGTG
>DASUQU010000027.1:0-5503 GCA_036280495.1 Thermomicrobiales bacterium
GTGATCATGTTCTTGATGTAGTCGGCATGGCCCGGGCAGTCGACGTGGGCGTAGTGGCGCTTCTCGGTCTCGTACTCGACGTGGGCGATGGCAATGGTGATGCCCCGCTCCCGCTCCTCCGGGGCATTGTCGATACTGTCAAAGGAGCGCAGCTGCGCCTGCCCCTGCAACGCCAGCGTCTTGGTAATGGCTGCCGTCAGGCTCGTCTTGCCGTGGTCGACGTGCCCGATCGTCCCCACGTTCACGTGCGGCTTGGTCCGCGCAAACTTCTGCTTCCCCATCGCTTCCGCTGCTCCTTTCATCCATCGCAGGATGTCGTCCTACATCAACAACTATTGTGGTCCGCCCAACACGAAAAGAGGCTCATCTGAGCCTCTCGCCGCCGAACCATCGCAGGAGCCCACACCCGGACTTGAACCGGGGACCTCATTCTTACCAAGAATGTGCTCTACCAGCTGAGCTATGTGGGCCCGTAGCAGCGACCGCGCGAGTCTACATCGGCAGTCGGTGGGCGAGGGCGGATTCGAACCACCGTAGCTTTCGCACCTGATTTACAGTCAGGCCCATTTAACCACTCTGGCACTCGCCCAGGCGCCGAGATCACCATAGCCTCGGAACGGCGCGAAAAAGTATACCGGGGCACAGGCGCTGCTACAAGCGCGCCGCCACCATTGTTCGTCATTGACGAAACCGCTTGCGGTGAAATCAACATAGCCGTACGATGGCGGCACGGTGTGACTCCGTTGGCACGTTGTGCGGGGGGATCGGGGAAGGTCCGCCCGTCGTCCACGAAGAGGCTGAACCATGTCAGGTCTTCGCTCGACTCGTCCCCGATTGCCGGTGCTTGCCTTGAGCGCCGCCGGAATCTTGATCCTCGCCGCCTGTGGTGACGAACCACCTCCGCCGACTCCCACCGAACCGGTTGCCACGACCGCGCCCGCGGTCGAGGAGACCGCGGCTCCTGAGGAGGCGACTCCGGCCGAGACCGAAGAACCAACCACCGCCGAGGAGGCAACTCCTGCGGCCCCCGCCGCCACGCCCGTGGCCCTGCCAGCTACGCCCGTCGCCCTGCAGGCTACGCCGGTTGCACTGGAAGCGACGCCGGTCACCGAAGCAGCGACGCCGGTGACCAAGGCAGCAACTCCGATCGTACCTGGAGCGACTCCGGTCGCAACTGTCGTTACCATGGGCGACGAAGGTACGCCGGTAATGGCCACCCCCGCAGCAGCGACGCCTGTTTCGGCCACGCCTGCGACACCCGCCACTCCCCCGGCCGCGACACCTCGTGCTCTCCCTGCGACTCCTGTGGCCGGCCCCGGGGCCGACCGTGCCACACCTGAGGCCGCGACTCCTCGCGCCGTGATTGTTCCCTTGGTCGAGCCGACCGAGACTCCGATGCCACCGACGGCCACGGCTGTGCCCACGATCACGCCGGTGCCACCCACCAGCACGCCGGTGCCGACAAGTACGCCCGTGCCACCAACCGCCACACCGGTCCCGCCGACAGCGACGCCGGTGCCGCCGACGGCGACGCCAATCCCGCCGACAAACACCCCGGTGCCGCCGACGAACACTCCCGTGCCGCCGACCGCAACCCCAGTGCCACCCACGGCTACACCGATTCCACCGACGGCGACGCCGGTGCCACCGACGAATACTCCAGTGCCGCCGACCGCGACTCCGGTACCACCAACGGCAACACCCGAACCGACGGCGACGCCAATCCCGCCGACGAGCACGCCTGTCCCACCGACAAACACGCCGGTGCCGCCGACAAGCACACCATTGCCGACGAGTACTCCTCGGCCCACGAGCACACCTCGACCGACGAGCACACCGCGTCCGACGAGCACGCCAACTCCGACCAGCACACCGGAGCCGGTGACCGCCGCACCGACGTCGGCGCCGCCCCCACCACCACCGGGAGGATGACGGTTTACCGCGAGCGACCCGCCGCAGGCAGCGAAAGGGAAACGAACGCGTTCGGGCGAGACCACAGCGAAATGATGGAGGGGGTCGCGAGCGAGAAGCCGCGGCTCCCTCCACAGCGCGACGTGTTAGTCGTTGAAGTCGGCCCGCGTGACGGCCTCCAGAACGAGACGTCTTCGATACCGACGAGTGTGAAGATCGCGTTCGTCGACGCCCTCACTGACGCCGGGCTACCGGTTATCGAAGCGACGAGCTTCGTGAATCCGAAGGCGGTGCCGCAACTGGTTGATGCCGCAGAAGTCCTGACCGGAATTCGACGCGCCGACGGCACCCGCTATCCAGTGCTCGTCCCCAATCAACGGGGGTTCCAGCGCGCGGTGGAAGCCGGTGCTGACGCCATCGCCTTGTTCACTTCGGCGACGGAGGCGTTCTGCCAAGCGAACGTCGGCGCGTCGATCGATGGTACGTTCGAGCGGTTCGAGCAGGTTGTGCCGAGCGCCCTGGAGCGCGGCATCTGGGTTCGCGGCTATGTCTCCGTCTCGTTCGGCTGCCCTTATTCCGGCGCGGTCAACATTAGCGAGGTGATCCGCGTTGCCGAGCGACTGCTCCAACTTGGCTGCGATGAGGTTTGCCTGGCAGATACGATTGGAACGGCGACGCCAGACTCAGTCCAGGAAACCCTCGAGGCAGCACGGCCATCGATTCCCACCGAACAGCTGGCGTTGCATTTCCATGACACCGCTGGCACCGCACTGGCGAACGTGGAAGAAGCCCTCGAGCTCGGGGTGCGGACCTTCGACTCGGCTGTCGGGGGTCTCGGTGGGTGCCCGTTCGCCCCGGGAGCACCTGGCAACCTGAGTACCGAGCGACTGGTCGAGCGCATCGAGGCCCTCGGCCTATCCACTGGCGCTGATTCTGTCGCATTGGCTGCGGCTCTCGATGTAGTTCGACCACATGTACCACGGCTGGTAAGCCTGAGCCCATGATCGGATTCTGGGTGGTGATAGCAATGGCTGTCGTCGCTATCATCGCAGTCTTGCTCGCGATTCAACAGGACTAGGGGACGAACCTCGCCGTCATCCGAATCGCGACACGGAGGAGAGCTCACCGACTATGGAGGACCGTGCGGTAGCGTTCCTACGCCGGCTACTGGACGCCCCTGGCCCGTCAGGCTATGAGTCGGCGCCGGCCAGCGTGTGGCGAGAAGAAGCGGAGACGTTCGCGGATGAAGTGACCCATGACGTCGTGGGGAGCTCGTTTGCCCGCGTCAAGCCCGCTAATGATGCGCCTGGCGCACCGAAAGTATTGCTTGCGGGACACATCGACGAGATCGGCTTCGTCATCACGCACATCGACAAAGAAGGCTTCCTGTGGTTCTCCCCGCTCGGCGGTTGGGATGACCAGGTAGTTGTCGGACAGCGGCTCCGCGTGGCGGGGCGCCACGGAGACGTTATTGGCGTCATCGGTAAGAAGGCAGCCCATCTCTTGAAAGACGAGGATCGACGAAGACCGACGCGTCTCGACGAGATGTGGATTGACATCGGCGCCCGCGATCATGACGATGCCGCAGCACGGGTCGAAATTGGGGACGCGGCCGTGATCGACTCGCGGTTCGTTGATCTGTCGGGCGATATCTGCGTCGCGCGGAGCATGGATAATCGCGTCGGTGCATTCGTCGCGCTCGAGGCCGCGCGATTAATCTCCGCCGACCGTGCCGCGGCGGATGTCTACGCCGTCGCGACCGCCCAGGAAGAAATCACCTTCGGAGGAGCCTACACCGCCTCGTTCAGCGTGGCTCCGACGGTCGCGATCGCTATCGACGTGACGCATGCCACCGACTATCCGGGAGCCGACAAGAAGCGCGACCATGAGGTGAAGCTCGGTGGCGGACCCGTCGTCGGTCGGGGCGCTACCATCAACGACGGCGTGTTCAACGGGCTGCGGGAAGCGGCCCGCACCCTGGGAATCGACATCGCAGTGCAAGCTACTGGGAAGTCGAGTGGAACCGATGCTGATGCGATGATCCATTCTCGTGCCGGCACGGCTACCGGAGTAATCTCGATTCCAAACCGCTATATGCACTCGCCGAATGAGCTCGTCAGCCTCGCGGATCTCGAGAACGCGGCCAGGATTATCGCCGGGTTCATCCGGACTGTGACGAGCGAGTCTGACTTTCGTCCCGGGTCGATCCAGACTCGTGCGGTCGTCAGCTGAAGCTTCACGACCGCACGATAATGCGGCCATCTTTGGCGATCACGAGATACTCGCCTGTTTCCCGCCGGAAAAGCACTTCGACGCGGTCGACCAGCTGCACCGACGAGATCCGGGTGAAGACTACCGCCACACCACTGCCAATAGCATCGACGCGGCGCAGTGAGGGCCAGAGCGTGACCATCGCCGCCGGCCGTCCCTCTGATCCGTCCAGCGTGAACTGATAGACGGCCGCTCCCGGAAGTTGAAAGGGAGCCAGGCTCGGCCGTGCGTCGATTGTCTCGGCGATCACGTCGACCATGGCATCGTTGAATAGCACCGTCCGCAGTCTTGCCGCTCCCGTACCAGCTCTCTCCTCCGCCACTACATCCCCCAATCAAGACGGCCCGACCCGTTCGCGTATACTGGCCCGTCACGTCCGGACATGACAATTAATTCCACCGCGGGAGTCATGGGCGACAGCGCGGCGCAAAGGGCAACGACGAGTGCTGCAACAGATCACGGGCCCTCAGGGAATTGCCGCTGCGGCGCGGGAGGCCCGCGCCGCCTATGAGCAAATGGAAACCCCGGCTGTCACTCTGGGCGACGTTCGGTCTGCCGCCGCGCGTATCGCCCCATACATACACCGCACGCCTCTCTTTGAATCGGCGACGTTGAGCCACTTGACCGGAACGAGGCTCGGACTCAAGGCCGAGAATCTGCAACGCACGGGCGCGTTCAAGGCTCGCGGCGCACTTAACGCTGTTCTCTGCCTGTCGCCGGAGCAGCGAGAGCGCGGTGTCATCACGCTCTCCGCTGGGAACCACGGCCAGGGTCTGGCCTATGCGGCCAAGATTGCCGGAGTCCGCTGCGTGGTTTTCATGCCCGAGAATGCCGTTCCCACCAAAGTCGCGGCGGTCAAAGAATACGGAGCGGAGGCGCGGTTCGCGCCGTCGATGGAAACGGTCTTCGCGGCGATGGACGAGTACCGGGATGCTCACGGGCTGCATTACGTTCATCCGTTTGGCGATCCGGATATCATCGCCGGGCAGGGTACCGTGGGACTCGAAATCATGGAGGACACTTCGGACGTCGACACCATCGCGGTCTGCGTCGGTGGAGGAGGGCTTCTGGCTGGAATCGCCGTCGCGGCGAAGGGGTTGAATCCCGCTGTACGGATTATCGGCGTCGAGCCAGAGGGTGCGCCGGCTGTCACTCGGAGCCTCATAGCTGGATACCCGGTAACGATCGAAAAGATCACGACCGTCGCGGACGGGCTAGCGGCGCCATTTGCCGCACCGACGTCGCAGAGACTGATCGAGCGTTTTGTCGACGATGTGGTCATCGTCACCGACGACGAGATCCTGTCGGCTCTCCGCCTGCT
>DASUQU010000028.1:0-3166 GCA_036280495.1 Thermomicrobiales bacterium
GGCCAGCCGGCGTTCCGGGCGTTGCCGGTCCGGGTGGACGCGTTTCATCGCCCGCCGGTAGGCGCGGGTGATCTCAGCGTGGGTGGCCGTGAACGGCACTCCCAGCAGGGAGTAGTGATCTTCCTGATCCGGGTCTGGTCCGGCGCCGTTCGGGCTGCTCCCGTGGAAACCGGTTTCGGGGTTGGCGGCCAATCGCTGAATCCACGCCGTGTGGCATGTTTGCTTAACGTGAGCGGAACGAGTCTCTGGCCCTCGCGATGGCCACGGTGACATTGTACGAGAGGTGAACCGCCGCACCGCAACCAGCGGGGCAAGCGCGGCGTGACGCGTGACGAAAACACCATCGCGCTACAATCGTGATGTCGATTGGGATATCACGCGATCGAGGCGAGTAAAGCCGGCCGGGGTTGATCCATGCGGGTTGATCTGGTGACCGTTCCCTACCGGTATGACGAGCGCGGCGAAGGACTTGGCGCCGGCCCGGACGCGCTCCTTACGGCGGGATTGCCGGAACAGTTACGCGCCGCAGGCGTTAGTCTCGCCGGTCCACATGAGGCCCACCTCGATCCCGCGCTGCGGGAGCAAGGCCGCACCGCGCTGAACATTGGACGCCTTGGCGCGGATACTGCCCGCCTGGTTGCCGCGGCCCGGCATAACGGGGATGGCGTCTTCGTCCTCGCCGGCGATGACACGGCCGCGATCGGGGTGGTTTCCGGACTGCAACTGGCGGCCGGCACGGGCGCCGCGATTGGGGTCGTCTGGGTCGACGCCCACGGCGATTTCAATACACCGGAGACGTCGTTCAGTGGGATTCTTGCCGGAATGCCGGTCGCGATCCTGGCCGGTCTGGCCGGTCCTCTCTGGCGCAACGCGGCCGGACTTGCCAAACCGGTGGCGAGTGGCAACATCATCCTGGCCGGCGTGCGCGAGCTCGACGAGAAGGAAGAGGAGCTCATCCGCTCGAACGACGTCCAGGTCATCCCGGCGACCGAGCTCTGTGACGGAGATGTCTTTGCCCAGGCCGTCGACCGGCTGGCTCGCGGTTGCGCGCTGCTCTATCTGCACGTCGATCTCGACGTCCTCGATCCACGATTCGTGCCAAGCGCGTCGACGCCATCGGCCAACGGGTTGAGCATCGAGGAGCTGGTCACGGCGATGGCGACAGTGTTGCGGACCGGAAAAGTGGCTGCGGTCGCGATCAGCAGTCTCAATCCTGGGGCAGGCGCCCGAGGCGAGCGCTCGGTCGTCACGGCCATGAAGACGATCGAGGGAGCCCTTCCGGCTTGGACCACGACCCCCGGATCGTCAACGTCCGGCAGCGTTCCCTGAACGCCCTCACCCCCAACCGAATTCTCCAAAAACGGGGCGGACAGGCTCTTGGCCGGCACTCCGGCTGCATGCTAAACTCCCTTCCTGTGCCCGGTTTCCGGGTGCTTTTACTGTGATGCGCTGAAGCCAGGCAGCGGCAAGGAGCGCGGGTCCACCGTGCCAGCGTGCCGTTTCCCACGACACGGGTTCGAGCAGCAAGAGCGAGAAAGACGGAGTCAGATGGTTGCCCAAATCGTTCGTGAGCTCGAGGCGGAGCAATTCAAACCAAATATTCCTGAGTTCGGCCCCGGTGATACTGTGCGCGTTCACGCCAAGGTCGTCGAAGGCAACCGGGAGCGAATTCAGGTCTTCGAGGGCGTCGTCATCCGGCGGCGCGCGGGCGGAATAAACGAGAACTTCACGGTTCGGCGCATTGCCTCGCACGGGATCGGGGTCGAGCGAACATTTCTCGTCCATTCGCCACGCATCGACCGGATCGAAGTGACTCGCCGTGGCCGCGTTCGGCGCGCCAAGCTCTACTACCTCCGCGGTCTCACTGGTCGCGCCGCCCGCATCAAGGAGAAGCGGACGTAGGATTTCGGAGGTCGCTCAGCTTCAAGCGCCCGGCCGCTGGCCGGGCGCTTTCGCGTTTCCGGCAGGTGGCTTTGCTCCTTTGCGTGGTACTGTCCGCCGCGGAGGTTGGCGACGGATCGATGGGCGTTGGGAATCGTCAGTCGCGCGGGCGTCTACCAGGCTCAGAGGCGGCTCCCGATCTCCGCTGGGAGCGCGCATTCTGGAGCGCCGGGATGCGTTGCGTCGCCGGCGTGGATGAGGTCGGACGCGGCGCCATGGCGGGGCCTCTCGTTGCGGCGGCCGTCGTCTTCCCGGCATCGGAAGGGTGGGCGCTACGCCGGCTGCGGGCAGCGCTCAACGACGTGCGCGATTCGAAGCTGCTGCCGCCGGAGCGGCGCGTCGAGCTGCTCGACAGGATCGAGCAGACCGCGGTCGCCATCGGAGTTGGCGTCGTGCCGGTCCCGGAGATCGACGCCGTCGGCCTCGGCCCGGCCAACCGGATGGCTATGGAGCGCGCTGTTTTCGACCTCGACGTCGACGTCGACGCGCTCGTCATCGACGCTTGCGTGCTCGATCTGAGCTGTCCCCAGAGCGGTCCCATCGATGGTGACGCGTTGTCGACCTCGGTCGCCGCGGCCTCGATCGTCGCCAAAGTGACGCGCGACCGCGTTATGGTCGCTCTCGGGCAGGAAGATCCACGCTACGGCTTCGAGCTGCACAAGGGCTATTGCTCGGCTTTTCACAAAGCGCGGTTGGCTGAACACGGCCCCAGCCTTCACCATCGACGCTGTTTTTCCCCGGTCGCGGTCTGGGATCCAGGTTCGTGACCCAGAGCGCCCGCCAGGAGCTTGGGGCAGCCGGCGAACTACTGGCGCGACGTCATCTGGAGCGCAGGGGATACCGGTTCGTGGGGGCAAACTGGCGCCGCCCGTACGGTGAGCTCGATCTCATCATGCGGGACGGCGACGTGCTCGTCTTCGTCGAGGTCAAGACCCGTAGCGGCGAACGACTCGGCACCGCCGAGGAATCGCTGACCGCGGCTCAGGCGAGACGCCTGTTGCGTGGAGCGCAGTCCTTTCTCGCCGAGCGGGAGGATCTCGCTGGTCTCTTCTGGCGAGTTGATTTCGTCGCCATTACCCTGACCCCGACCGGAGCAGTCTCCCGTCTGACGCACATCGTCGATGCCGTCCGCTCCGGCTGAACTGGCCTGTGTCGTGCGTGGTCACTCCCCCGTAGGAGGCGAATCCGGTATGCTGCCGGTATGCCGGCCAGGCACTGAGCAAGT
>DASUQU010000029.1:0-7233 GCA_036280495.1 Thermomicrobiales bacterium
TTGCCGACTGTCAGGCTCAGACCGTCGAGGGCGACGAGACGTTTGCCTCCCTCCTCGTAGGTCGAGACGATGTCTTCGAGTTCGAGACGCGGGATTCGCGCCGGGGTCATCGTCGGACCGCCGTCAGTCTCGGACGGGTGCGCGAGACAGATCTTCGGAGACGAGCTCGGCAATCTGGTTCCCGAGGCGGACGCTGTAGTTCGTGCCACGATCCTCCGGGTAAATCTGAGTCGTGTTGGCCAGGTAGAGTCCCGGCAGCCCGGTGCGATGGTCTGGAATTCGCTGGCTGTAGTTGAGGGGAATGATCGGCTGGGCCGATCGTTCGCGAAAGACCCAGGCTCGTTCGATCCAGGAACGGCTGAAATCGGGATTGATCCGTTGCAGGAATGGTAGGTACGCGTCGATCAGTTGATCGTCCGGCATCGAAAAGTACGGATGATCCGGCTCCAGGTACTTCGAGAGGTAGACGAACCGTTTCCCACCGTACTCATCCGGTGAGATGAAGTTGGTGTGCTCGATGACCCCGGTAAATGGCAGATCGTCGTCCGCGACATTGAGCCAGTAGATGTCGGAGAGGGGACGGCTCAATTGAAGCAGGGCAACGACGGCAGCCTCGTACTCGAGCCCGCCAAGTTTTTCTCGGAATCGATCGGGGAGATTGGGAACCAGCCGCGCAAGCACGGGCGATGGGGTGGTGACGACTACGGCGTCAACGGGGATCTCGCCGCTGTCGAGAACGACATCCCATCCACCATCACGTGGTCTCAGCTCGGTCGGTCCATCACCGGTGACCAGCTCGGCTCCCGCAGCGCGAGCGGCGCATGCCAGCGCGTCGATCAGGACGTTGAAGCTGCCCTGAAAGTAGCCGAGGCGCTCGCCCTCGAGAGGCGAACGTCGAGAGGTCGTCCGCAACCAGATTTTGCCCCAGAACCAGACCATGGCGACCTGATCGTGATAGCGTCCGAACTTCGCCCGGAGCTGCGCGCCGAACGTGCGGTCGTAGGCACGCGACCCGAGCGCTCGACGTAGCCATGACGCGGCGGTGACCGTTTCAAAGCGCTTCCAGTCGCGGACACGCTGGAGGTACGCCGTGACCAACCCGACGCGGATGCGATCGTGGATCGGCAGAAACCCAAGGCGCAGCAGATCGAGAGCGCCATTCAGGGGCCAGATGCGCCCGTCGGCGAAGTAGCCGACATTCGAGGGCAGCCAGAGCAGGCGGTCGCCGATGCCGATCTCCTCCGCCAGCGAGACGATCTCACGGTCGCTCTGGAAGAGATGATGGTAAAAGCGCTCAATTGCCGTGCCCTCCACCGGGAAGGCATTGGCTTGTCCGCCGAGCCGCTCTCCACGCTCCCAGAGCGTGACCCGGTGCCCCTGCTGCGCAAGGCGCAAGGCAGCGGTCATCCCGGTGATACCGCCGCCTATGACCGCGATGTGAGAGCAGTGATTCGGAGTTCGGGAGTCTCGAGATATGGCGTTCGTCTCGTCGCCGTGAAGAGCCGCCTCATTGTCCGACTTGCGTCTCGCTTGTGGACCCACGAATCCCGACTCACGACTCCCGACTCGAGCTAGATGAACAGCGGCGCCATCACCAGCGTGATCGTCGCCATCAGCTTGATAAGGACGTGGATGGAAGGGCCGGCGGTGTCTTTCCAGGGGTCGCCGACGGTGTCGCCGACCACGGAGGCGGCGTGGACGTCCGTCCCCTTGCCGAGCACGTTGCCAGCGCTGTCTTGCAACAATCCGGCTTCGATCATCTTCTTGGCGTTGTCCCAGGCGCCACCGCCGTTGTTAAGGACGTTGGCGACCAGGATGCCGGCGATGGTGCCGATCATCAGCATGCCGGCCGCGCCTTCCCAGCGCAGCAACAGACCCACCAGGATCGGCACGGCCACGGCGAGCAGACCCGGCGCGATCATCTCGCGCAGCGACGCGCGCACGGCGATGTCGACGCAGGAGGTGTAGTTGGGCGTCGAGGTGCCGGCCATAATGCCCGGGTCGTTGCGAAACTGACGGCGGACCTCTTCGATCATGGCGGAAGCGGCGCGGCCGACCGCGCGCATGGCCAGCGAAGCGAAAACGAAAACGAGGGCGGCGCCGATCAAGCCGCCCACGAAGACGCGGGGATTGGCCAGGTCGACGACCTGAGCTTGCATAGACTCGCCACCGAAGCGGGCAACCTCCTGCAGGTAGGCGGAGAAGAGGAGGAAAGCTGCCAGGGCCGCAGTGCCGATCGCGTAGCCCTTGGTAAGGGCCTTGGTGGTGTTGCCGGCCGAGTCCAGCGCGTCTGTGGTGTCACGGACAGTGTCCGGCTGGTCGCTCATCTCGACAATACCGCCAGCGTTGTCGGTGATCGGTCCGAAGGTGTCCATGGCCAGGATGTAGGCGGCGGACATGAGCATGCCCATCGTAGCCACGGCGGTGCCGTAGATGCCGGCGGAGCGGAAGAAGCCGGTGTCCTCGGGGAAGGCGCCCTGCACGCGATCGCCCATGAAGTAGGAGGATAGGAGGGCGATGGCGATGACGATGGCGGCGGCGCCGGTGGTCTCGAAGCCGACGGAGATGCCAGAGATGATGTTCGTCGCCGGGCCGGTGCGGGACGCCTCCATGATCTCCTTGACCGGGCGGTAACGGCCGCTGGTGTAGTACTGGGTGATCCAGACGAAGACGAACGAGGTAGCGATGCCGATCAGCCCGCAGACGAGGTACTCGACGCGGCCGAACGGCAGCATCCAGAAGGTCGCGATCGCGAGGCCGACGATGGCGAGCGCCGCCGTGACATAGAAGCCCTTGTTCAGCTCGTCCATCGGGTCGGCAGGGGTGGTGGACGGGCGCACGGAGAGGATGCCGACCATCGAAGCGATGGCCCCGAGAGCGCCGAGGACGAGCGGGAAGAAGACGTAGCTGAGCGCCTGGGTGTTGCCGGTGCCAATGACGGCGGTGTAGAGGGTGGCGCCGAGGATCATGGCGCCGATGATCTCAGCCACGGACGATTCGAAGATGTCGGCGCCGCGGCCGGCGCAGTCGCCGACGTTGTCGCCCACAAGGTCGGCGATAACCGCCGGGTTACGGGGATCGTCCTCCGGGATGCCGGCTTCGACCTTGCCCACTAGATCCGCGCCGACGTCGGCGGCCTTTGTGTAGATGCCACCGCCGAGTTGGGCGAAGAGGGCGACGAACGATGCACCAAATGCGAAGCCGACGATCCAGAACGGCGTTTCTGCCTCGGGCGGCAATACTCCCTGGACGAACGGATAGACGACCCAATAGACGATGAGCACTCCGAGCAGGCCGAGGGCGACGACGAGGAAACCGGAGACGGCGCCGCCGCGCAAGGCGACGGTGAGTGCCTCACCCAGGCTGCGCCGGGCCGCTGAGGCAGTGCGGCTGTTGGAACGCACGGCGATGTACATGCCGATGTAGCCGGAGATGCCGGAGAGGAGGGCGCCGAAGAGGAACGCCAGCGAGGTGATGACCCCGCGCTCGACCTTGTGATCGGTCTCGAAGATGCCGACGACGAGACCAATGATGACGGCAACCAGGATCGCCAGCATGGCGATGGTCGAGTATTGCCGTCGCAGGAACGCCACCGCGCCGATGTAGATGCGGTTGGCGATGTCCTGCATCGCGGGGGTGCCGGAGTCCCGAGAGAGGATGTCCCTGGCGAGCCAGGCCGAGAAAATGATGGCCGCCACGCCGCAGATGAGCACCGGCAGCGAATAGAGCTCCCGAGCTTCCAAGACCCCCTCCTCTAGCCCTCCCGCCACACGATGGCGAGGGAGCACCTTCCCGTCTCGCTGGGCTCCCCTGCGAGGCACAATATTTTCAGACGTCCCCGGAATTACCGCGGTCGGCGCGCACCGGCGGCCGTCGCTCGCCCACCGCGGGCCGAGACCGCACCATCAAGACACACGCGAGTGCCGAGTCTACCACGCTCCAAATGTGCCGAAGTCTCTAGCTGCGCGACTCATGCAGCGGGCAATGCTGGGTCCGCTCTGGCGCCGGTGAACCTCCGGAACAAGCGCTGGATCTCACCGTTCTCCCAGGCGACGAGCAATTGGCTCGCATTGAAGATCGACGAATACGTACCGCTGATGATCCCGATGAGTAGCGCCAAGACAAACATGCGTGTCGAGCCGCCGCCAAAAAGGACCAGCGCCAAGAGCGTGAATATCACGGTCAAGGACGTGTTCAGCGAACGGACGACTGTTTGCGCGAGCGAGTAGTCGACGATTGACTCGAACGATTCATCCGGATGCTTCGCGAGATTCTCACGAATGCGGTCGAAGACGACAATTGTGTCGTGGACACTAAACCCGATCACCGTCAGCAATGCGGTGATAAAGAGCGCATCGATTTGGACGTTGAAGAGCAAACCAAGGATCGAAAAAATGCCCAGAACGACCAGTACGTCGTGCAGCATCGCCACCAGTGCGGAACTTCCGTAGAGAAGAGGTCTCCGGGTGTTGCGGAAGGCATAGGCCATGTAGAGGAGGATGCCGATCGAGGCGAGTGCCACGGCTAAGATGGCCCGATTCCGAATTTGGGTCGAGAGTGCGCCGCCGACGGTGGCGTATTCGCGCTCGGTGAACGGACCGACCGACGTTTCGAGCGCTTGCACGAGTTCGGCTTTCCGCGCGGAACCTTCCGTGACCTCAGGCATGCGGATCAGGAACGTCTCGTCATTGGCCGGTCCCGAACGCTGCACGATGGCGGTTTCCACCCCAGCCTCACGCAGCGCCGTCTCAATCTCGAGCGCGGTGGCCGGTTGCGCAAAGCGCACCTCCCACAGCGTGCCACCGGTGAAATCGATGCCGAGCTTGAGTCCAGAGAATATCAATGAGATCAGACCGGGAATAATGACCAGGAGCGAGACGGTGAACCACAGCTTTCGTTTGCTCGCCAGTCGGGTCATTTCTCAAGAGTCTCCTTGTACACGCAGGATGGCTATTGAGTCGCCGCAGCCGGAGTGGAGGGCTCAGGCATGTTGGCCCCAAACCACCAGCGTGTGTCCGAAAGGCCGAGCGCGACGAGTACCCGTAGCAGCGTTCTGGTCACGGTGATCGCGGTGAACATGCTGATGACAACGCCGATGAAGAGGGTCAACGCAAATCCCGTGATGATCGACGTTCCGGTGTAGTTGCCGAACAGGTAGAGGATGAACGTGGTGATCATGGTGGTGATGTTGGAGTCGCGGATCGACGGCCAGGCATGCGCGAATCCGGACTCGACTGCTTGGGTGAGCGATCGTCCCAGGTGAAGCTCTTCCTTGATGCGAGCGAAGATCAGCACGTTGGCGTCGACGGCCATACCAATGGAGAGGATGAACCCCGCGATGCCGGCGAGTGTGAGCGTCACGGGAACAAGCTTGAAAATGGCAAAGACGACTGCGGTGTAGATCAGCAGCGCAATCACCGAGACGAGTCCCGGCACGCGGTAATAAAGGATCATGAAGAGTGCAACAATGCCCAGGCCAATCACCCCGGCCACGATGCTCTTCTCGATGGAGTCTTGCCCGAGCGTTGGCCCGACGGTCCGGCTCTGGACAACATCCAGGGGAACGCCCAGAGCGCCTGCCTTGAGCTGGATGACGAGATCGTCGACCTCCGTCGGCGGTACACCTTCGATGATTCCCTGCGTTGAGATTGCGCCGTTGATCGTGGGCGATGAGATGACTTGCTTGTCGATGACGATCGACATGGGTTGACCGAGATGACTGCTGGTGTACTGGAAAAATCGACCCGCGGCGTCGCCCTGCAGTTCGAAACCGACTACCTGGTTCATACCGGTGTTGCCGGTCGTCACGTACGCGCTCTTGAGCTCGGCACCGCTGATGATCGTTTCGTAGACCGGCCCGGTTGTAGTGCGAGCGGTGGGGACTGGGGTAGCGGCGACTGGCGTCGCGACAGGGGTCGCAGCTTCCGGGGAGGCTGGAGTCGCCTCGGAACGGGCAGCCTCGGCGCCAAGGGCGTCGTCCGCGGGTCCGAGCGTCGTGTCAACCAGGGTTCCAGGCGGGAGGTACTGCCCCAACGGGTCGATGATCTCCAGCAGCGCGGTCTCTTGCAGAATTCGAGTCGCTTCTTCAGGATCGTCGACGCCAGGGAGCTCGACAATGATCTGGTCGCTGCCGCGCGTCTGGATGAGCGGCTCGCTGACGCCGAGACCATTGACGCGACGCTCGAGCGTCTGTCGGGTGCCTTCGAGCGTGCCGCTGTCAAGCGTCTGGCCCGCCACTGGCCGTGCCTGTAAGACGACCTGCAGACCTCCTTGCAAATCGAGACCCTGACGGACAGGATGGGCGGCGCGCATGCCCGCGATGTCAAAAGCAGAGCCGGGGAGTGCAATCCACCCCGAAACAACGGCCAGCACAATAATGAATGACAGGGTCAGCCAGGTTCGGTTCCGCAATCGACGAGCTCCAGGGCAGCGGGTCGCATTCGTCCTGCGGACTGCGGGACGACATAACCATTCGCGAATTCGCGACGGCGCGCAGTATAGGAAGGGAGCCAAACGCGGGTCAAACGTTTGCGGTGGCTGGCGCAATGACTCCGGTTCTCGCGTGCGACTGGCGACGATTCGTCAGGTCGTCTGTTGACGAACGGGGCTGGCGCATCAGAATCAGGACAAATAAGGTCTATAAACGCTAACGCAAGAATCAGCCTGGGAGGAGTCGTCGATGTGGGGACAATGTGCAGATATTGGGCGGGACGATCTGGTTGCGGAGGCGCTCGAGCATTGCGTGTTCCCGCTCACGCAGGTGGAAGCCCTTCAACGGGACGGTCCAAAGGTCTACGTGCGCGGCGAGGGCGTACGACTCACGGATATCGACGGACACGAGTACCTGGACATGATGAGCTCGCATACCCGGGCGAACTCACTCGGGTATGGCAACGCCGAGATCGCCGCCGCGGTCGGAAGGCAGCTCGAGCAGCTTCACTACGTGGGAACGGTCACCAACCTGGCGCCGCCAACCATCGAGCTTGCCGGCAGGATAGCGGATCTGGCTCCGGACGGCCTGTCAAAGGTTCTCTTCGTCAACGACGGCTCGGAGGCGGTGGAAGCTGCGATCAAGCTGGCGAAGCAATACCACGCGCATTCTGGCAAGCCTCGAGCCAACAAGATCATCTCGCGCTGGAACGCATACCACGGCGCGACCATGGGCGCACTCGGGGCGACGGACTGGCTTGGCACGCGACACATCGCGGAGCCAGGCGTGCCCGGCTACTCTCT
>DASUQU010000030.1:0-2835 GCA_036280495.1 Thermomicrobiales bacterium
GAGCGTCCGGTGCCGGTATGAGGCTCACTGGGCCACCGTGCCAATCTCACCACGGTGGAGCAAGACTTGCCGCAACATCACGGTCTGGAGCATGGCAATTGCCGAGAAGAAGACGAAGAGAACTGGACCGGCCAGGGCGACGGCGGCAATGGTGAGGACGACGACTGTCACGAGCAGAGAGAGACTCGAGAGCGGGTAGCCGACCGCCATCAGCAGTGCCTCACGCATGACCTCCCAGGGCCGGCTCCCCGTTCGCTCGAGCAGCAGGGGGTAGACGTACAGCTGAGCGGTGACCCAGGTCAGGCCAATCAATCCAATCGGCCCGACGAGCCAGCGAATCGGCTCCGCGGTACTCCCCCCGTAGAAAACCAGGGCGACGGCGATCAATCCCAGGCCGGCCAGATCGATGAGCGTGAGTAGAGTGCTGCGTAGGCAATATTGCCTGAACCCGTCCCAGAAATCGCCAAGGTGGGCCTCCCGTGGGGACGACCCGAGCTCTTCCTGAACCACGCGACGGACGAGGTAGAAGAGACCGGCAGTGGCCGCCGGCCAGGTGATGATGAGCAGGCTCAGCAGCAGCCACAGGATATTCGCCACGACCAGCATGCCCAGGTGTCTCCAGAACAGGCGTGAAGCGGTCGCTACGCTTTCCCACACCATCGCGCGACCCCCGCCAACTGACCAGACGGCTTGTCGGCACGCTAGCACGAAGTGAGCGCGGGATTTCTACGGCACCGCGCTGACCGGTCTTGTCGCGATTCGCTCGCGCGCCCACGCCAGGCGGCGACGCGCTTCGACTCGTGTCTGCTCATCGAACGTCGGTACGCCGAACTGCTCGAGCGCGAAGCTCGCGCTGACCGTGGCTCGGGCTCCCGCCTCCGCCGCATCCAGGCCACTGCCAAGAGCGACCAGGAAGCCGCCGCAGTAGGCGTCGCCGGCGCCGGTCGTGTCGACGACGTTCGTCGGTACCGCGGGGATCATATGGACCGCTCCCTCAGCAGTCGCGACCAGCGATCCCCGGGCGCCCATGCGCAGTGCGACTATTGGCACACCCCAGCCGAGGAACGTCTCGGCCATCCCCTCGGCTGTACTCTGACCGGTCATCCGGCGCGCCTCGTCGAGATCGGGTGATACCAGTTGGACCCGGGAAAGGACGGCGTGGAACTCATCTCCAGTTCCCGTAAGCTGGAGTACGTTCGGCTCCCACACGAGAGGGGCGGTAGGATTCACCGCCCTCAACTTCTCCACCAACTTGGCCTTCTGAGCGAGTGTCCCGACGTGGAGATGGTAGCCTCGCGCCTCGAGATAGTCAGAAGGCATCTCCTCGAACCGAGCCTCCTGCTGGTAGAAGTCCTCGATGTCGGTGCGGAAGACTTCGACCCGCCGCGCTTCCGTCTCAAACAACTGCCAGGCGCGGGCGGTCGGGTAGCCATCTCGCTCGACGAGACCGCGCAGGTCGACACCTAGTCGCTCCAGCTGCTGACGATGATCCAGACTAAAGTCGGAGCCGACCGCCGCGAAATACCCCAGATGCTCCGACCAGACCCGCATTCCGACGAGGGCGTGCGTGCCTGATCCACCGAGGGTATTGAAGTGGGTGCGGCCATCGGGGAGGACGATGTCGTCGATGATCAGCCCGGAATAGGCGATGTAGTCGGGAGTCGGAAGTCGGGAGTCGGAAGTACCGACCGCCGACTCGTTGCTTTCCGGCTGACCGGCTGACCGACTGACCGGCCCGTTTCTCACGGACTTACCGACCCGATGACGGCGCTGTTGCGGATCGTGATCCCGCTTGGCTCGTAGGCGGCCGCGAAGCCTCTGAATGGGGGCTCACTCACGGCCTGCGAGAGGTGCCCTGAAAAGAGCTCTCCCGCGACGGCATAGACCATTGGGCTAAAGACCTCCGGCACGTCGCCGACCACGGGCAGCACCCAGTCCGCGCCCGCCGCGATCTGCTGGTCCCCTTCAGGGACGACGGCAATCACGGTCCGCCCGATCCTGCGCATCACGTCGACCAGCTCCGCCGCCCGCCCGTGGCCGCGACCGGCGGGGGAGATGATGAAGGTCGGTGTGGCCGGATCGACATTGACGAAGTATTGGAGGTGGGCCCACTCTTCGGTGTCCTGGCCCATCGCGTGCCGGCCCGCCGCCTCGATCACCTTGGCCGCCGAAAAGAGGGCCGTCGCGTAGTTCGGACCGTCGCCAACGAAAACGAAGTTCGTCTGCTCGGCAACCGCCAGCGCCAGTTCGCGGGTGCGTTCTGCGACCGCCTGGATCGTGGTCTCGATGGCATCCGCGGTGCTCTTCAATTGCTCGCGCATCTGACCAGCCTGATCCTGCGTCAGCCGGCCGTTGACCTCGGCCAGCCGGATGGCCAGCAGATAGAGCATCAGCAGCGAAACTCGATACGAGCGGATACCCGGAGCGGGTGCGAAATCCGGCACCGTGCAGTCGAGAACCAGCTCGGCGGCTCCCGCGAGCGGCGAATCGGGATTGGCGGTGACGGCAACGGTCAGCGCTCCCGCGTTACGAGCGAGGGAGATGGCCTCGCGGGTACGAGCGACCGTACCGGAGACGGAGATGCCGATCGTGAGCGGGTTGCGGGGGAAAAGCTTGTCGAAGTGCGGGGTGCCGTAGCGAGCAGCTTGCATGGCGGTCATCGGCTCGGTCGGAATGCCGGCGATCTGCTCGAAGGCCAATTCGGCCGCGACTCCAGCCATGTGGGAATCCCCGGCGCCGGTAATGACGATCCGCTTCACCGACAGACACTCGTTATGGTTCAGGAGCCGGCGGACACGCATGTCCAGCGTCTCGAACTCGGAGCGGATCAACTCC
>DASUQU010000031.1:0-2603 GCA_036280495.1 Thermomicrobiales bacterium
GGGAATGGAGTTCCATCCGGGTTGTGGACCCAGCAGATGACGCGGGCCGTGGTGTGCTCGCCCCGAGTCCACGGAATGACTGCATAGGTTGACAGGTCCGCTGTAAGGAACATGTCCGATTCGGCAATACGCGTGAATCCGGCGATCGAAGAGCCGTCGATCCACTGCCCGCCGTCGATGACGTGCTCGAAAATCGACGACGGGATGGTCACGCTCTTGACGTGCCCCATGACATCGGTGAACTGCAGGTCGATGAACTCGACCCCCTCCTCCTGCACCCGGCTGAGAACTTCTCGTTTGTTCGGGCTGTCCCCGAGGATCTGCTTGTGCAGCTTTGAGGCGCCAATCGGCTCAGCAACCGCCGCTACCATCGATTCAACCTTCCTTCCACCACGCCACTTACCCGGCCGAAAGGACCGGAACGCCCCGGGCAGATTGCACCCACCCGCCATCCGAAACAGTCTAGAGATGCCGGCCGAGCGCGTCATCGTGCAGCGTGAACGGCTTTCCGGCGATGTTTGGTGCATCTTGCACAAAACGGCGAGAACTGTCTTGGCGCTAGTACGATAAGCGCCGATTTGGTGTCGCGCGAAACCTACCCGGGGTCCGCTTCGTAAACAGGAGCAGAGTTTGCGTCGGATCGTCCGGTGTGCCAGTGTGCGATCCGTCTGCCGCGCATCAGGGGAGACCGGCTCGCCAGTCGAGCCGGAGGGGAGATGAGGGATGAAGCAGCCACATGCTATCGCCGCAGTCGCGGCGGCCGCTTTAGCGGTGTCGCTCTGGGTGGGAACCGTTTCCGCCCAATCGGAGTCGGCGACCGCGGAGGACGGGAAGTCCGCATCTGACGCACCGGCCGAGACGGTCTCGGCACCTGACGTGCCGCTCGGTGCCAATCTGACGCCATCCCTCGGGGCACTGCCTCTCGGTCCGGGCATCATCTTCGGCTCGGGATCGGGACAGCCGGGATCATCGAGTGTCTCGATGGCCCCCGGCACGCTAACCGCGGGAGTCGCGAACGAGGGCGTCAACGCAGTCCGGGCACCCGAGGCTGAACCCGCCCCGGCGCCCGTCGCCGAGACCGCTCCCGAACCCGTTGCCGACACTGCGCCGGCCGAGACGGTTGACGCGGTAGCGGCCGACGCCGCGGTGGCAACCGCGACTGACGAGGATGCCGACAATTACGCCGATTCCCTGGAAGCGGAGGCCGGGCTCGATCCGAGCAATCCTGATACTGACGCCGACGGCGCCGCTGATGGCGACGAGATCACCCTTTACGGCACTAACCCCACGCTCGCCGATACCGATGGCGATGGCGCCCTCGACGGCGAGGAACTCTTCGGCAGCTTCACCGATCCGTTGATGTGGGACGACTTCACCGCGGCGACCGGTGACGCCGCTGCACAGACTGCGGAGTAGACCTGGTAAGAATCCCCATTGTTTGAACCACCCGCGACCCTCTTCCGCTTTGCTATCCTCTGATTGGCGACTGCGAGGAGGGAAGAATGTCTGCCACGATGTCCCCTGGTTTGCAGAACCTGTTGCGCGAGCCGGCGTTTTGTCAGATCGCGTCGCTCATGCCTGACGGCTCCCCACAGATCACTCAGGTCTGGGTCGACACTGATGGCGAGCACATCCTGGTCAACACGGCCGAGGGGCGGCAGAAGGTACGCAACGTCCGGCGTGATCCGCGGGTGGCCGTCAACGTTGTCGATCCCGCCAATGCCTGGCGCCTGGCCACCATTCGCGGTCGCGTCGTGGATATCACCACCGAGGGGGCGGATGCGCTGATCGATCGGCTGGCGCAGAAATACCTCGGTGTGGACAGCTATCCCTTCCGCACGCCGGAAGAGACCCGCATCACCTTGAAGATTGCCCCCGAGCGCATCAGCGAGATCGGCCTGGAGCAGGAGATCGCGTAACGGGCCGGCAACGGGTTGAACATAAAAGGGTGCTGGTATCAGGACCTCGCTTTCATGAGCCGGGAAGCGGGGTCTTTTCGTTGCGTGCGACAGGGCTCCCGCCGGTGGCACACAATGCGACAGCAAACCAGAGACACGAGGAGAAGGCATGAAGATCACCGGGGTGCGCGGCTATCCGGTCAAAGTCGGACACCGGAATCAGTTTGTCGTCACGATCGAGACGGACGAAGGGGTCACCGGCGTTGGCGAAGGGGGAATCTCGGGCCGGGAGCTCGCTATGCAGGGGATGCTGGAGCATTTCAGCGGCTTCCTCATCGGCGAGGACCCGCGCCGCATCGAGCACCTCTGGCAGACCATGTATCGCGGCGCGTACTTCGAGGGTGGCAAGATCACCGCCGCCACCCTTTCGGCGGTCGACATCGCGCTGTGGGACATCCTCGGCAAATCGCTTGGCGTGCCGGTCTATCAGCTCCTCGGCGGCGCCAGCCGGGAACGGGTGCAATGCTTTGCGACGCCCGGTGTGCTCAATGGCCCTGCGTGCGTCGAGCGAGCGCGTGAGCTTGTGGAGGCGGGCTGGCGCTACCTGCGTTTCGTCCCCGGCATGGGTGACGAAGGCTGGACCGACGATGACGGCGATGTCTACGAGCCGTTTGAGTCGATCGAGCTGGCGGTGCACTGGCTGGG
>DASUQU010000032.1:0-4266 GCA_036280495.1 Thermomicrobiales bacterium
CATAGGTCAACGCGATCTGCCTGGGACTGACTAGTGGATCTGCCGTTTCTCGTGCCTCGTCCATTTCCGTTCTCCTTCACGCGGGCTGCGATGCTGACGACCGGGCATGATGAAGTACCTAAGCGTGCGTGCGGGGAACGCGTCCGAAACCGGTAGGCACGGAATGTGTATAGGTAATTGCAAAAGCCGTGCCGCATCGGGTCCCGTGCCGACCCCCGATTCCGGCTGGAGTGACCAGCTTATGGACAGCTACCCGCAAGAGAGCCTCGAAACGCACCAAACTGCGACAGTGCTGGTTGTCGACGATGAGCCGGCCATTCGTGAGGTCGTTGCCACCCTGCTCGAGGACGAGGGCTACCTGGTGCTACACGCCAAAGATGGTTTGGAGGCACTCGACACGATCAAAGACGATGAGATCGACTTGATCGTATCCGACGTGGTCATGCCACGCCTTGACGGCGCTTCGCTCGTGCGCAAGTTGCGCCGCCGCGGCCACCTCATGCCGGTCGTGCTGATGAGCGCGGTCTACGCGGACGTCGATCTGCCAGGCGTGCGCTTCGTGCCAAAGCCCTTTGAAATCGATCGCCTGCTCGGCACCGTCGCCTCCGCGCTCGAGTCAGCCTAACTCTACTCCTGTCACCACGCGCGAGCAATAGCTCTCCAACCTATCCACTCCGCTTCAGGCGACCGGTCCGCTTGGCGTAACGCTCGCCCCAGCCAAAGATCGCGATCCCAATCGGAAGCGTCAGTGCGCCCAGAATGAGGATCGGCAGGAGCGATGGGCCGAGAGCCAGTGTCGGCGTTCCTTCCAGTAGTGCGGCCCGCATACCCTCCAGGACGTAGGTCGCCGGTGAGATCATGGCGAGCGGCTCCATCCAATCGGGCAGGACCGAGATCGGATAGTAGACCCCCGAGACCAGGAGCAGGATCGACGAGATCACGAACGTCATCTCTTCGCCCCGCTCCGGGAACAGGAGCGGCAAGACCGCCGCCATGATGCCGAATCCGAGGAAGCTCACGCTTCCTACAAGCAGGATAAGCGCGGCTCCGCCCAGGTTCGCGTTGCTCAAATCGACGCTGAAGAAGAGCGCCAGGACTCCCAGCAGCAAGGCAGAGCGGGCGAGTCCGTAGATGATGCTGAACAGCGAGACTCCGAGCATGTGCGCCAACCGGGAGATGGGCGCCATCATCGTGTACTCGATCGTGCCTTCCCAGCGCTCCCAGGCGACCATCTCGCCGACGTTGGCGAAGACCGCCCGCAGATACGCCCAGACGACCGTGCCGATGCCGAGATAGAGCACGAGGTCGAGCTGACCTTCCTGTGTACCACCGCCACTCGCCTGCATCTGTGCCTCGCCGATGTAAAGCACGCTCATCGCCGATGCCACGTTGAAGATCAGGAACGCCAGCTCCAGGTGCCAGTAGCGGCGGACCAGGTAGAGGTTGCGCTCGACGAACGCCAGCGAGGCGCGCGTCTCCCACCAGAGTCCGGCGCCCGGCAGCGGGTTCGCTACCGGACGCAATGACTGGTTCATTCGTTGCCTCCCTCGTCGTCCTCAAGCGACCGTCCGGTCAGATGGATGAAGATCTCCTCCAGCGTCGGCTCAGCCACGCCGATTTCCCCTGCATACCGCCGCTGCAACCCATCGACGCTCTCGAGAGCGACCAGGCGTCCTTTGTCGAGAATGGCAACTCGATCGCAAAGCGCCGCCGCCTCGGCCATATCATGCGTGCAGAGCAGAATCGTCGCGTCGTGCCCCTCACGCAGCTCGCGGACGAACCGCTGTACGTCGAGCTTCGAGCGCGGGTCGAGGCCGGTCGTCGGCTCGTCGAGCAGGAGCAGCACGGGAGAGGTCAGGAGGGCGCGAGCGATGGCAACCTTCTGTTGCATCCCGCGTGACAATTGCTCTAGTGGCTCGCCTACCTTGTCACGCGTGATCCCCAGCCGCTCCAGCACGGCGTACGTCTCGTCGCGCGCCGTCGGTCCACTCAGCCCGTAGAGGCGCAGCGCGTAGGCCAGATTCTCCCCTGGCGAGAGCTTCTTGAAGAACGACGCTTCGACCGAGACGCGGTTGATCAGACGCTTTACTTCCGCCTCATCGCGCCGCACGTCGTACCCGAACACCTCGACCCGACCAGAGTCGGGGATCAGCAGCGTCGAGAGCATGCGAATGAGCGTCGACTTCCCGGAGCCGTTGGCGCCGAGGATGCCGAAGATCTCGTTGCGGCGGACCTCAAAGGAGACGTCATTGACCGCATGGACCTCCTTGGTCTTTCCGCGCCGGAACAGCGGGCGCTGGATGAAGACTTTGGAGACATGGTCGACAACGGCCGCCGGCTCGATGACGCGACTCATGGCGACCCGTGGTTCAGGGTGCATTTCTTGTGATGGCCGCTCCAGCGTCAAGACCATGATTCTTGTCCCTTCTCGATGCTTGCTGCTGTTCGTGCAGCGCTCGAACCTCCCTCTCGGCTTTCCGCGGGCAAAAAAGAACCGCGGGCGAGAGGTCTATCCTCTGCCCGCGGTGGGAAGTGCTGCGTGATGCCGTTCGATCACGTTTCCCCGCCGACAGGCAGACTCCGACCATTAGCGCCGGGTGCGATGTCCCACACGCGCGGGCACACCACGGGCCGACCGCTGCCGCGGCCGGAGAACCCGGTGTTGGTCAAGATCCGCTCCATCGCCTGTCTCCTCAATCGAGACATACGCCCTCTCTCAAGGGCAGGCTGACAGATTAGGGCCCGCATGCCCCAATGTCAACCGTTAGGAGTCGCTCATTTGAGGTGGATCTCAATCACGTGGAAACCAATTGGGATTCATCAGACCGACGAGAACCTGGTCCTGCCACCGTCCCTGGATCAGGAGGTAGTCCCGAGCATATCCCTCAACGACGAAGCCAAGACGACGAAGCAGGCGCCCACTCCGTTCATTGCACGGCAGGTACGCCGCCTTCACTCGGTGCAGCCCCATTTCATCAAACGCGTATCGGATGACCGCCGCGGCAGACTCACTCATGAGACCCTGGCCTTGCCTGTCTTCCCCGAGCGCGTATCCCAGGTCGCAGTAGTACGCGGCTCCGTGCACGATGTTGTTGAGGCTGATGTAACCTGCCACCGTCGTCGGCGCGCTCTTGTCGAACAGGAAGAACTTGACCGCCCGCCCCTCGGCGAAATCCTCGTTGTTCCGTGCCACCTGCTGGAGCCAGAAGGCTTCTGTCAGGAAATCGGGCGGTGGTAGCGGTGAAGTTGGGGCGAGGTGGTCGACGTTCTCACGGTAGAAGCGTAGCAACGCCGGGATGTCGCCATGTTCGGCGAGCCGGAGAACAAGCCGGCTGGTGGTGATCAACGGTGGGAACGGCATCGGTCTCGTCTCCCGCCTGCCTCGATTCGGGATCGAAATCACTTGCGGCGCGACACCCCATGGGAGTGACTATCCACACTTTCAGCTGTGAAGAAAGCGGCATCCAGCGACCGATCGTGCCTAATTAGAGAATCTCGTCAGCTTGGCCCTCGGTAGCGGTCGGATCGATGTCGACAACGGTCAGTTCATCCCGGATGGGACGCGTCATGACCCAGTCCGGCATGGTCGCACCCGAGGCCGCTTTGATTCGAGCAACTGCCACCACGGAACGCCGCCGGTCGACACCCCGAGGATGCACCTCCATCAGGACGCCGTGCCAGTCCTCGCCGCAAGCAAATACACGCTGCATGGTCTCGACACCGAGCGCTTTGGAACAACGGTTTGGTCAGCGACGGATGCTGCAGGTGGTGCGTATACGGACCGTCGATAGAACCCCACTATCCGGCAGTGATTGAGGATGGCGATGCCGGAATGCGGCCGTCTATGAAGTCGATGCGTGCCAGCCAGAGCTCTGGCTGGCGAATTTCGGCCATCGTCGGCAAGTAGTCGGCGCCCTCCCAGACGTGGCGGGCGAAATCATGGCCACGCTCCTTCACCACGCGGTCGATGAACTGCTCACCCAGGCGATATTGCTCCATCTTGACGTCGAGACCAGTCAGCTTGGCGAGAAGTCGGTCCGCTTGGGAGCGCTGCTCGAGTCGCTGTGCGAAGCGCCGCGAGATCGTCGTGTAGTTGGGCAGCAGCTCGCGGCCGACCGCGTTCATGACGTGGTTGGAATACCCCTCGACGATGCACATCGTCGCCTGCATCTGCGTGAAGAGCGCGCGCTGCTCGCCGTTCATCAACGATTCCAGCCAGCTCCCGGAATCGCCGCCCCCGGATCGGATCCGATCGACGTAGAGACG
>DASUQU010000033.1:0-3832 GCA_036280495.1 Thermomicrobiales bacterium
GTGGACAAGGAACCCGGAGACACCGTCATCGGAGCAACGCTCAACAAGACAGGCAGCTTCGTCTTCCGCGCCACCAAGGTCGGCCGCGACACGACGCTGGCCCAGATCGTTCGCCTGGTGGAACAGGCGCAGGGTTCGAAGGCCCCGATGCAGCGGCTGGCGGACACCATCTCGAGCTACTTCGTGCCCGTCGTGCTGGTGCTAGCGGCGCTCACGTTCACCGCCTGGTTAGTCTTCGGACCGTCCCTGGTCTTCGCACTCACGGCAACGATTGCGGTCCTGATCATCGCCTGCCCCTGCGCTCTGGGCTTGGCCACACCGACCGCGATCATGGTTGGCACCGGAAAGGCGGCCGAGTACGGCATCCTCGTCCGCGGCGGCGAAGCCCTGGAGATGACCCGTAAGATCGACACGATGGTCCTCGACAAGACCGGGACGCTGACCCGCGGCAAACCCGCGGTGACGGTGGTCGTCGCCGCTGACGGACTCACGGAGCGGGAGCTGCTGCGTCTGGCGGCCGCGGCCGAGGTCGGGTCCGAGCACCCGCTGGGTGAGGCGATCGTGCTGCGTGCCCGCGAGCTGGGGGTCGATCTGCCGCCGGCGGCGTCGTTCCGTTCGATCACCGGCAAGGGGATCGAGGCCGAGATCGAGGGGCGGGCGGTGGCCATCGGCAACCGCGCGCTGATGGCACAAACCGATATTGCCCTCGACGGTCTGGCGTCACGCGCGGAAGCGCTGGCATCGACTGGAGCGACGCCGATCTTCGTCACTGTCGACGGCCGCGCGGCAGGTCTGATCGCGGTCGCCGACACGCTGAAGCCGGAGTCGCGGGAGGCGGTCTCCGAGCTGGCAGCGCTTGGACTCGAGGTCTGGATGCTGACTGGCGACAACCGGGCGACGGCCGAGGCGATCGCACGTGAGGTTGGCATCGCACCTGAGCACGTGCTGGCCGAGGTGCTACCGGACGAGAAGGCAGCCAAGGTCACGGCACTGCAGGCCCAAGGCAGGATCGTGGCGATGGTCGGCGACGGCATCAACGACGCTCCGGCACTGGCCCAGGCGGATCTCGGCATCGCGATCGGCACGGGTACGGACGTAGCGATCGCCGCCTCCGACATCACCCTTGTTGGCGGCGATCTGCGCACGATCGTGACCGCGATCGCTCTCTCGCGCAAGACCGTCGGCACCATCAAGCAGGGATTGTTCTGGGCCTTCGGTTACAACGTGGTCCTGATCCCGGTGGCGATGGGGCTGCTCTGGCCGCTCTGGGGCATCCTTCTCAATCCGGTCCTTGCGGCGGCGGCAATGGCGATGAGCAGCGTCAGCGTGGTGACGAACGCGCTGCGGCTGCGCGGCTTCCGTCCCGCGGCCAGCGTTCAGGAGATCCTCCATCCGCCGCTGCGGGCACGGATCGCCGACTGGGGGTATCTGGTGGCGATCGCGATCCTGGCTCTGGCCATCGGCGCTGGCGCACTCTGGCTGAGCGAGCGCAGCGGGATGGGTGTCTCCAGTATGGAGGGAACGACTACGCCGATGGAACAGCATTCGACAGACGAGTCGTCGGGTGTTGTCTCGCCGGAGCAGGGAGCGTCGAGACTGTTTGGTCAAGATGGAGCATAAAACTCGATGATGCTTGCGTGCCGCGCAGTCACGTGGCACGCACCGATAGAAAGGAAAACCAGTTGGCATCGATGTTGGAACACGTAACGCTCACCGCGCCTGATATCTCCTGCGGACACTGCGTGGCCACGATCAAGGAGGAAGTCGGTACGCTGCCGGGTGTAGCCCGTGTCGAGGCCGACCAGGACACCAAGCGCGTCGAGATCGATTTCGATCCGGGTCGGGTCTCGCTGGCGCAGCTCGAAGCGGCGCTGGACGAGGCGGGATATCCGGTCGCGAAATAGTCTGCCTGCTGGATCATGCGGCGTTCACGGTCGAATCCCGCGGGCGCCGCTTGTCGTTAGACCAGCCAGCGCCGGAACGCACCCCATTCTTCAACCGTTGCTGTCAACAAAGCGTGGGACGCGGGAAGGAGCACCAGCGTGGACGGACGGCGGTTCGACCGCATCGCGCGGTCCTGGGCAACGCCTACGAATCGGCGGCGGGCGCTGCGATCTGTGGGCATTGGTTTCCTGGTCGCCTGGTGGCAAAGCGTGAGGCGTGATTCCGCCGCACAGGAGATGACCGAGCCAACGCGATGCTCGCAGGACGCCGAGTGTCTCGATGGCGATGCCGATCCCTGTACCGGCGCCGCGTGCGTTGACGAACTCTGCACCTACTTCATCGTCGACTGCATCCCCGGCCACATCTGTTGCGGCAACGGTTCCTGCTGCCCGGTCGAGGAAGGCGGCAGTTGCTTGGCGGATACCGACTGCGTGGCTGCGAGCGAGGATCCGTGCGCGGGCGCCCGCTGCGAAGGTGGGAGCTGTGTGCCCTTCCTGGCCACCTGCGATCCCGACTTCGTGTGTTGCGGGAACGGTGCCTGTTGTCCCATCGGCAGTGGATGCGTGGCGGACGTGGACTGCGCCGCACTGCCATCTGTTCTGGGCGGGACAGCGCGGTGCATCAGCGGAGTGTGCGTCCCAGGCACCACACCGACGTAACGGGCAGACGGCTCAGCTCGCCTGGGCAGGTGTTAGCCGGTTCGGAACCGAACAAGGTAACCGAGCCTACCGCCCTCGTGGCGCTCGTAGTGAAACCGAGCTGCACCCGCCTCCCTTCGCAGCGCGGGGAGCGGCACCACGTGTGGATCCGGCTGGCCCTCACCGACGATGAGCCGCCCGCCGGACTTCAGCACCCGTCGCAGCTCACGCAGCGCTCGGTCCCGGTCAGGAACTTCGCCGAGGGTAGCAACGAGGAACGCGGCGTCGAACGTCGCATCCGGAAATGGCATCCGCTGGGCGTCCCCCTGCACGGGGACCACATTGCTCAGTCCTCGTGCGCGGGCGCGGCGCATCATCTCGTCGAGCATCGCCTGTTGCAGATCGAGAGCGTCGATCTGACCTCCCGGCTCGAGGTGACGAGCTATCTCGAGGGTGTAGTAGCCGGTGCCTGGCCCTACCTCCAGGACTCGCTCGCCTGGCTCCGGGCCGAGAAGGCGCAGGAGAGCGTCTCGCCGCAGGAATGGGCGTGGCATGTCCAGGAAGATGCGCTGACCAAAGGGACAGGCTGACGGGCGGGACCGCTCCCGCAGCACCCATGTGCCCACTGCCGCTGTACTCAGGAGCAGAATCCCGAAGAGCATCGCTTTTCGCGTGTTATCCATGCGCAGCCCTTCCGCCCGCTGACACCAGATCGTCGTTTACCTGAAGCTGAAATCGACAGTTGCCCAGCCGTCTCGATTTCAGCTCCCTGTTCGCGATCCTGGCGCCGGCGGATGGCCTGGCTTCGGCGTGCTGGCGGCGCCGAAGGCAGTCAGACCCGCCGCCCAGGCCGCATCCAGGTTAGCATCAGGAGGAAATCGCCCATCGAGCTCGATGCTGACCATGCCGTGGGCAAAGGCCCAGACGGCCCGCGCCCGATCCGGGTCGCCGACCGCCTGCACGATCGGCGCCGCCGCCCGCGCTTCCACGCCGGACCGGAGCCGTTCCCTCGGCAGTGGTCTCGCGGTCATCAGCCGGTAGAGGTGGGGATGAGACCGGGCGAAGGCTCGGTACGCCTTAGCAAGCTCCACGAGCGAGTCCTCGCCGTTCGCCAATGCGGCCTCGAAGCTTCTGGCGATCTCGTCAAACCCATCGTTGATGAGCGCGACCTCGACGGCCAGCTTGTCGGGAAAGTGCTTGTAGAGCGAGGGGGCACGAATGCCGACGGCATCACCGAGCCGTCGCATGGT
>DASUQU010000034.1:0-2700 GCA_036280495.1 Thermomicrobiales bacterium
TAGATGCTCTCGCCGGGCTGAAGCTCGAGCAGCTGCTCGACGCGGTCGATGCCGGGTTCAGTCAGTGATACGGACTTATGCTTGTGGTCGACCTCGTAGTCCTTGCCCTCGCGCAACTGTTTCACGATCTGGGCGAACTGATAGTAGCGATCGGTCGCCTGCTCGGCCTGGCCAGAGATGATCAGCGGGGTTCGCGCCTCGTCGATCAGGATGTTGTCGACCTCGTCGACGATGGCGTACGCCAGGTCGCGCTGCACCATGCGGTCGGCAGTCGGCACCATGTTGTCACGGAGGTAGTCGAAGCCGAACTCGTTATTCGTGCCGTAGGTTATGTCGGCTTCGTACGCCTCACGCCGTGAGATCGGGCGCAGGCGCGCCAGCCGCTCATCCTCCGAGACCCAGTTGGCATCGTAGATGAAGGCCGCCTCGTGCTGGATACAGGCGACTGACAGCCCGAGCGCGTCGTAGACCTGACCCATCCACTGCGTATCGCGTTTGGCGAGGTAGTCATTGACGGTCACGACGTGAACGCCGCGACCATTCAGGGCATTGAGTGCCACGGAGAGGGTGGCAGTCAGGGTTTTGCCTTCGCCGGTGCGCATTTCGGCGATCTTGCCGGCGTGGAGCACCGCGCCACCCAGGAGCTGGACGTCGAAATGTCGCTGGCCGAGGGAGCGGCGAGCCGCCTCCCGCGTCGCCGCGAACGACTCCGGGAGCAGATCGTCCAGAGTCTCGCCCTCTTCGAGGCGATCGCGCAGCCCGTTCGTCAGTTCGCGTAGTTCGAGATCAGACAGCGCTTCCATCTCGGGCTCGAGCGCGTTGACCTGCGCGACGACTTTTTGAAACGGCTTGAGCGGCGCCTCGTTCGGGTCGCCGAAGAATTTAGTCAAAAGTTTTCGCATAGGTTGGCCTCGATGATCGCCCGGTTGTCAGAGGGCAGATTCCGAATACTTCGCAGAGTATACGAGCGGTCACTGATTGAGGTTCCGCGGACGAAAGTCGGAAGTCGGATGTCGGGAGTCGGACTTAGACAGCAAGATAGGGAGTCCGTATGCACCGATAGCCGCTAGACGGCGACAATGGTCCTCTAGCCCCGACCTCCGGCCCCCGTCTTCTCAGCTGCGCACCCGCTTCGGCGAACGATTCCCGCCCAGGACCGGCTCGGGCTCGAGATCGCGATGGACAGGCGGTCCGTCAAACGGGAGGTCAGGCACGGGATCGATCGACCCGGGCGGGGTATACGCCGCCATACGATCGAGAAGCTCGTCTGGGTCTTCGCCATTCAGGATGAGCCGGCGGTGCTCGTCGTGGGCGAAGCCCTCCCGAATCTGCGTGTCCACCATGGCCAGCAGCCCATCCCAGAACCCGGCAACGTCGAGCAGGGCGCACGGTTTCGTATGGAGACCGAGCTGTGCCCAGGTCAGCGTCTCGAAGAACTCCTCGAGTGTGCCGTATCCTCCCGGTAGTGTGAGAAAACCGTCAGAGAGACTCGACATCAGAGCCTTGCGACGGTGCATGCTCGTGACGAGATGAATCCTGGTGATTCCCGGATGGGCGATCTCGCGGGTCAACAGCGCCCGCGGCATCACGCCTATGACTTCTCCGTCTTCGGCAAGCGCGGCGTCAGCCAGCGCGCCCATCAATCCGACGTGACCTCCACCGTAGACGAGCGTCCACCCGCGCCGCGCGATGGCGCGACCCGTCGCCCGCGCCGCCGCGATATACGCGGGGTCATTCCCGTCGCGAGAGCCACAAAAAACGCAGACTGAATCCATCGAGTTTCGTCTCCAAGTCCTACTCGGGTCGATGCTACCATCGGGTCATGGTCGAGACTCCAAGCGCGTTTCATGCCACCGGACGAGGCGGAGACGGCCAGGAGTTTGGTTCCGACGGGCCGAGCTTCTTCGAACGCGTATTCATCGTGGTGTCGCGCATTCCGCGCGGGCGCGTCACCACCTACGGGTCCATCGCCCGCGCCCTGGGCACGCCTCGCGCGGCACGTTCAGTCGGTTGGGCGCTAAGCCTCGCCCCTGATGAGGATGCACTTCCCTGTCACCGCGTCGTCGATCGCAACGGATTCTTGAGCGGCGGCTGGCATTGGGGCCACCCCGACATCATGGCCCGGCTGCTGCAGGACGAAGGCGTGCCGTTTCTCGATCCGTATCGCGTCGATCTCGCCAAGTGCCTCTGGCTACCCAATGAAGAGGACCTGGACCCAAGTTCACCATGAGCATTCTGGGAACGTAGTGTCATGCTGAGGTACGAAGCATCTCAGATCAACGCCGCAACTGTTCGCGGCCGACGAGATTCTTCGGCTGCGGGCTCAGAATGACACGTGCTTCGTGGGCCAGTGCTCAGGATGACATGGGATGGGATCGCTACTGTGGCCAGTCGCTCCCGAACAGGAAGAAAGTACGGTTAGCGCTCGCTCTTGACCAACTTGACGACGTGCGCGAGCGACTCCGCGGCGCGCCTCACGTCCGGCGCACCCTGGATTGCGCTGATCACCGCGATGCCGTCCACCCCGGCACGAATTACCGCGGCGGCATTCGCGACGTCGATGCCGCCGATCCCGACCGATGGCAGGCCGGCCGCCGCCGCTTGCTCCGCCAGGGCGAGAAGGCCAAGCTCCGCTTGTGCGTCGGGTTTCGAGGCCGTCCCGAACACCGGGCCGAGACCGACGTAGTCGGCGCCGTCACT
>DASUQU010000035.1:0-3348 GCA_036280495.1 Thermomicrobiales bacterium
GGTCTTGTTTGATGTAGACCAAACCCTCGCGAATGTCACACCAGACACGTTTGGCGGCACTCACCCGTTCCACCACAGTGACAACCCGGTGGGGAATCGGCATCGGCGGCAGCCAGACGGTCAGGAGGGCCGAGATCACAAACGCGATCATCGTCACCGTGAAGAGCATGTCGACGCCGAGCGCCTGGGACAGAAGCGGTCCGAGAATGGCGAATCCGAGCAATTGCGTCGCGGTGAAGGTGAGGTTGAACAATGCGTTCGCCGCCGTCAGCTGGTCTCGCGGCACGAGAGCAGGAATCGAGGCGCCCTGAGCCGGCATGAAGAACTGACCCACGGCTCCAAAGAGAAACGCCACTACGTAATAGGAAACGAGAGCGATCTGGACGGGCCAGGTGGGCTGCACGAGGAGAAAGAGCACTACGAGTGCCGCGCGCGCGACATTGGTGATCACCATGAGATTGCGCCGGCTCATTCGGTCGGCAACGGCGCCCGCGATCGGGCCGAAGATCACCGCCGGAAGCGAAAATGCCAGGATGACGAAACTGACAGCCGTATTGGCCTGAGCGACATCATGGAAATCGACCGTTTGTCCTACCCTCAGGAGGAGTGAAAAGTCAACCATGCTGTTCGCGGTCTGCGAAACTGCCTGCGCGATCCACAGCCGCAGAAACGGGTAGTTCCCGAGCACTGCTCGGAACGAGCCCTGCTGCCGAGGTCGAAGAACTCGCCGCTCATGCCGGCCGCCGTCGCCGGGCACGACGAGGCGCTCCCCGGTCACATCAGTCACGGCGGTTGCGGGGTCATTCAAGAATCGGACTCGCGCGCAGGGACAGCGCCCATAACTGGACCATCGCTGTTTGAGTTCTCGTCGGTGGCCTCAGCTCGGGCAACGAACAGTTTTATCCGTCGCTCGAGTTCACGACGCGGCAGGAGGACTCGTCGACCGCAGGTGACGCACTTGACGCCGATGTCGGCGCCGAGCCGCACTACGCTCCAATCGAAGCCGCCGCAGGGGTGTGGTTTCTTGAGCCGCACCACGTCGCCGACGGCGAACGGAATCGGTTCCGAATTCACCACCGAATTCATCCTGCCGCGTGCGGCACGGCCGCGATGAAAAACTTGCCGGCTACATCAGCCCGGGAATACGGAGACCGCCGGTAACCGCGCCCATCTTCTCTTCGGCAACCGAGTTGGCTCGATTCATGGCGTCCTGGATGGCGACAGTGATCAGGTCTTCGAGAACTTCGACGTCGTCGGGATCGACTACGCTCGGATCAATCGAGATTCCCCGGAATTCCCGCGCGCCGGTCACCTGTGCAGTGACAACGCCGCCGCCAGCAGTTCCCTCTACGACTGTTTCGGCGAGCTCACGCTGCATCTTCTCGAGCCGCGTCTGCATTTGCTGGATCATCTTCATGTTTACGCCCATGGCGCGGCTCCTCCCTGTCGATGTTGGCGGCCAGGATTCGATTGCTCCTGACCGGCGACTGCGGAGTATAGCAACGACGGTCCGCCTACCCCTTTCTCAAGGGCAAGGGTTCTCGATGGCCGCTCGCCTTGGCAACAATGGTGCGATCCAGCATTTCAGCCGCGCTCTGCAGCGAGGTCTCGGTCACGGGCGTGCCATCGAGCATCGCGGCCAGTTCTCGCTGCCGCGTGTATTCATCGAGGGTCTCGACGGTCGTTACGACGCGGCCATCGCGCTCGCTCTTGGCGATCTGGAAATGGACATCCCCGAACGCCGCGATTTGCGGCAGATGGGTTATGACTATCACCTGGTGATTTTTCGTCAGGGACCAGAGGGTTTCGCCGACGACCTGACCGGATCTCCCACCCACACCAACGTCGATCTCGTCGAAGACGAGCGTGGGCGTCCGGTCGGCCTCGGAAAGGATCGACTTCAGCGCCAGCATCAGCCTGGCCGTCTCACCCCCGGACGCAATCTTGCTCAGGGGTTTCAGGCCTTCGCCAGGGTTTGGAGCGATGAGAAACGAAACGCGATCGATGCCGGACGCATCGACCAGGTATCGCCGCGCTTCGCCGTTATCTCCGCGAACGGGAACTCCCCGGGGATCTTCTATCCGATCGAGTGCGACAGCGAACTCAGCTGCGCCCATATTCAGATGCGCGATCGACCGCTCCACGTCGCCGGCGAGTGATTCGGCGACAGCGGACCGCCTCTCTGACAATTGTCGGGCTAGGTCGCCGACCTCTTTAGAGAGTGCATCCGCGCGCGCGGCGAGTGTCTCGATATCCACCTCAGAGCCAGTCAGCCGTTCCAGTTCCTCATCGGCAGCGCGAGCGTGGTCGAGAATATCGGCGATGCTTGATCCATACTTCCGCTGCAACTGCCTGATCTCGGCAAGTCGCTCTTCCACAATCGCGAGCCGGGCTGGATCGGCATCGATCGAATCGCGATATGACCTCACGTCCGCTACGAGGTCCTCGACGAGATAGAGCAGCTCGGTAGCGCGCTCGGATACGGGCTTCGTAGTCGGATCGATCGCCGCAATCGAATCGAGTATCGACGCTGAATGTCGCAGGGCTGGGATCGCGCCGCCACCGATGTCGAGCTCATCGCTCCCGGCGAGCGCCGTGTACGCCGCCGCCGCATCATTTGCAAGGCGGTCCGCGTTCGCCAGGCGAGCACGCTCTGTCACCAACTCTTCTTCCTCGCCAATTCGCAAATCGGCGCGATTGATCTCCTCGACCTGGTAGCGCAAGAGGTCGACCCGCTGCATGCGCTCGCGCGCTCCTGATCGCGACTCCTCAAGAGCGTTCTGGGTTGTTCGCAACTCGTCGAAGCTGGTGGCGAGCTCTTCGCGCAGCGGCACCGCTTCGGCGAATCGGTCCAGCATTTGCAGCTGTGCGGCTGGCTTGAGCAGCGAGAGGTGCTCGCTTTGTCCGTGGATATCGACAAGCAGTGAGCCAATCTGGCCCAGGATCGAGGCGGTCGTCGGTCGACCGTTCAATCGAGCGCTGCTGCGGCCCCCGGCATGGATTTCGCGACTGAGAATGAGTAGACCGTCGTTCTCTTCGACCTCCAGCTCATCGAGCACCTGGGAGAGCCCATCTCGGTGCAGCACGCAGTTCAGGTCGAACGTCGCGTCGATCGAAGCCGAAGTGGCTCCCGTCCGGACCATGTCGGAACTAACGCGGTCTCCGAGGACCGCACCGAGAGCATCGATCAGGATCGACTTACCGGCACCGGTTTCTCCCGACAGGACATTGAGACCCGGACCGAAGGGAATGTGGACGGCCTCGATGATAGCGAAATTGCTGATCGCGAGTTCGACGAGCATGGTCTTGTTTCGCCGGTAAGCGCCCTAAACGCTATCTCTCTTCAAA
>DASUQU010000036.1:0-34748 GCA_036280495.1 Thermomicrobiales bacterium
GCTGCTCTCGCTAAGGCTGATCGAGAGCAACAGGTCGGTGTCGTGGGGTTGAAAGGGCGAGCAAACTACCTCTGTTTGCGAAAATGGTTCCCCTGGGAGCGCCAGCCCTCACTCGAACCGAACGAAGCCCGACTCAAGGCCAAGATCCTGGCGTGGCTGCCCCAGACGACGACCGGGGACCGCGCTGAGCTCAGTCTGACCGGCGGCGAGGAACATTTCTGGCGCCAGATTGCGGAAGAAGAAGGTGCCTGTGACCCGGGAGCATGTGTCTTCCACCAGCGGGGGCAGTGTTTTCTCTTTCGGGCACGGCGGGCCGCCGAGAGCGCGCACCTGGTAGTGGTGAACCACGCGCTGCTCTTGACCGACGCGGCGTCGAGCAATCGCATTCTTCCCGATTATGACGCGCTCGTCGTCGACGAAGCACACCATCTAGAAGATCAGGCGACCGCGCAGTTCACGGTCACGTTGAGCGAGCGGAATCTCACCGAGTATGCCGAGGCGGTCGCCAACAATGAGGGCGCGGTGGTGGCGGGCGTGGCTGCCGGCGCCGTGGCGTTTCTTATGGGCGCTGCCGCGGACAGCGCAGGGCAAAAACGGGCGCGACTGGCTCGTGAGCGTCTGGACGATGCACTCGCTGCGTCAGATTCGATTCGTTCCGCGGCTCGAGACCTCTTCTCGGCACTGGAATACATCCAAGTCGAATCAGGAGCCGGCAACGGCGGTGGCGAGCGTGCCTGCCGGGTGACCTCGGCCACTCGCTCCTCACCCGGATGGCAAACCGTCGATGACGCGTGGGATCGGTTACTCGAAGGGCTTCGTTCGGCTGAGTCGGCGCTTCGGTGGTTCGCTTCAGCAGTCGACGAGGTGGACGATGTGGCCATTGCCGATCTCGCCGAGGCCGGCGAGCGCCAGGAGTTGCTGCTGAGCGATCTGGCGAACACGATTCGTATCGGCACCGAGTTGGTAGCCAAGTTCACCGCCGCACTCGATGCCCCCGAAGCTGGTCGAGTGTTCTGGCTCGAACGGCAAGGAGCCCTCGATCGGATCGTCTTTCGCTCCGCTCCGCTCGACGTGAGCGGTCTCCTGCAGGACCGCCTCTTCAAGAAACCGAGAGCGGCCATTCTGACGTCTGCGACGCTCGCAGTCGACGGACACTGCGACTACCTCGCATCACGGCTCGGCATCCCGGATGCCTCCTCGTTGATCGTGCCGTCTCCCTTCGACTACAGATCGTCGGTACTTCTCTATTTGACCGATGACACGCCGGAGCCGACCCAGCCCGACTATCGCGACGTGCTGGAGCGGGCGTTGATCGACGTCATCGAGGCCACGCGGGGTCGCGCTCTCGTGTTGTTCACGTCTCATGCGCTGCTCAGTGACATGGCGATATCGATCACGGGGCCATTGCAGGATCGGGGCATCACCGTGCTTGCGCAGCGACGGGATGGCTCGCCTCAGCAGTTGACGGAACGTCTCAGGCGAGAGACGAATGTCGCGGTTCTTGGCACCGCCTCGTTCTGGGAAGGTGTCGATGTTGCGGGTGAGGCGCTGAGCTTGTTAGTCATCACCCGTCTCCCGTTCACGGTGCCAACCGATCCAGTATTCGCCGCCCGTAGTGAAGCCTTCGAGGATGCGTTTGTCGGCTACGCCGTGCCCCAAGCGGTTCTACGGTTCAAACAGGGATTTGGTCGACTGATCCGGTCCAGCCGGGATCGGGGGGTGTGCGCAGTGCTCGATCGGCGAATCTTGACGAAGCGTTATGGGGCCACGTTCCTGCAGTCTCTTCCAGAATGCTCGGTTGAAGTCGGAAGCGTTCTCGATCTTCCTGGCTCGGCTCACAACTGGCTCGAGACAGCGCGCGAGCCGCAGCCAACCGGTCGCCGGTCGTTGAAAAGCGCGTGAGGAGTGATATGGAACAAGAAATTGGGAGAAATCTCGCGCTCGAGCTCGTCCGTGTCACCGAGGCGGCCGCGCTGACCGCAGGTCGATGGATGGGTCGAGGACAGAAAGAAGCGGCCGATCAGGCGGCTGTCGATGCCATGCGGATGGTGCTGAACACGATCCCAATGGACGGTGTTGTCGTTATCGGCGAAGGGGCGAAAGACAAAGCCCCGATGTTGTTCGAAGGCGAGCACCTCGGCTGTGCCGACGAACCGAAAACCGACATCGCGGTCGACCCGATTGACGGAACGCGGTTGCTCTCGCAGGGGATGGCAAACTCGATCTCGACCGTAGCGGTCTCCGAGCGCGGCACGATGTTCGAGTCGCCATACGTTGCCTACATGGACAAGATCGCCGTCGGCCCGGAAGCGGCGGACGCGATCGACATCAATGCCTCTGTCGCGACGAACCTGGAGAATGTTGCCCGTGCGCTGAGACGGGATATCCGCGACCTGGCCGTCGTCATGCTCGACCGGCCGCGACACGAGACGCTCGCGCAGCAAATTCGCGAGGCAGGAGCGCGCATTCGGTTCATCACGGATGGTGACGTTGCAGGGGCAGTTATGGCCGCGACCCCCGGCACCGGAATCGACATCCTGATGGGAATTGGTGGAGCGCCCGAGGCGGTCGTCGCGGCCTGCGCCATCCGTTGTGTTGGCGGAGAGATGCAGTGCAAGCTCTGGCCGCGGAACGAGGAAGAATGGGCCGCCGTCAACGCTCATGGGATCGACGTTTCGCGCGTCTTGACCACGACGGACCTCGTCCGCAGCGACGATGTCTTCTTCGCCGCGACCGGAATAACTGACGGGGAATTGCTTCGCGGGGTTCATTATTTCGGCGGCGGCGCGACGACACAATCGATCGTGATGCGCTCTCGCTTCGGCACAACCCGCCGCATCGACACCGTGCACCGGCCCAGCAAACTCGATGTGTACGGCGTTCCGATCGGATAGAAGGCGACCAAAGCTTTGCCGAGAACCGATATCCCGGGCGAGCAGGGGATGGCTCATGAATTCATGCGCCGTCAAAAATGCCGTTTGTTGACGCGCGTCGCGCGCGGTGCTAAAGTAAGGTCACCGCGCCGGGGGCAATTTCAAACCTCGCCCTCCGCCGTTTTCTCTCCTCTTGTTGGAGCGCCGGACATTGCAGTGCCCCTCTCTTCATGTGTCTGAAGAATCGTGTGCCGTATCGGCGTTGCGATGGCAATCCAACTCGTCGACCGTCGTGAGACGAACAGCGAATGGTTTGCGCGGCAGTGAGAATGCTCAGCCAAGTGGAAGCGTGATTCAGTCCTCCTCTGCAAGTGCATGTGCGTGGACATGGAGGGAATTCTGTTGACCGTCGAAGAGACAGTCGAATTGGCGCCTGTGTCGACCCCTGCGCCTCGCCGCAGAGCCCCGCGCCGTCGGGTAGCGGAGGAGCCGGCCGCGGAGAGCACGGGAGATGGAGTCGCCGAGCAAGAGGCGGTCGCGACTCTGGAATCGTCGCCGGAGCGCGCGCCAGTTCAAGAAGTAATTGCCCCTGAATCGAGCAATGAACCCATTGCTCTGGGTGATCCGGAGGTAGCGGTTTCCGCGGCGCCCGCCCAAGAGTCGGACGTTCAGTCGACGAATGCGGCCACAGCAGAGGCACGGGAGATCGCCGCAGCAGTCTGGGCTCCAGCGCCGGATGCACCCCCGGTCGATCGTCCTGCCGAATCAACCGGAGATGGTCGAGCTGACCTCAATCAGCGCAATCGCCCGCGGGATGGTCGGGGACGGCGCGATCGCGGTCCGCGGCCCGCTCCGGGCGAGCGGTCCAACGGCACCGAGCGCTTTGCCGGGGACGGTCGGGACGGCCGGCAGGCTGGTTACGGTCAGCCCCGCCCGCGGAACGGTGCGCCATACGCCGCACAGCCTGCTCACACGCGGACCGGTCCACCCCATTTGACGATCGCCGAGCTCGAGGCGAAGACGGCCGAGGAGCTGGCCGAGATGGCCAGAGAGCTGGAGATTCCGTCCTTTAGCCGCCTGCCGAAGCAAGAACAAATGGTGCGGCTGCTGCGCGCACAGACGGAAAAAGACGGTCAGATCTTCGGCGACGGCATCCTCGAGATCATCGAAGACGGATTCGGTTTTCTGCGCGGCCCGCGATTCCTTCCCGGTCCGGATGACATCTACGTCTCACAATCGCAGATTCGTCGCTTCGGTCTGCGCACCGGCGACCGCATCAGTGGGCAGGTACGGCCACCGAAGGACAACGAGAAGTTCTTCAGCCTGCTCCGCGTGGAGGCGGTCAACGGCATCGACGCGGAAACCGCGCGGCGGCGTCCGTCGTTCGACTCGCTGACCCCAATCTTTCCTCTGGAGCTGATCAATCTCGAGACGGCGCCAAATATCCTCTCGACCCGGTTGCTCAACCTGGTAGCACCGATCGGCCGGGGGCAGCGCGGTCTCATTGTTTCACCACCGAAAGCCGGCAAGACCATGCTGCTGAAGGCGATCGCGAACGGGATCAGCACGAACTGCCCGGACATCCATCTGATGGTCTGCCTCATCGGCGAGCGCCCTGAGGAAGTGACCGACATGCGCCGGTCGATCGAAGGTGAAGTGATCTCATCGACGTTCGATGAGCCGGTGGAAGACCACACCAAAGTCGCGGAGATGGCGCTCGAGCGTGCCAAGCGGCTCGTCGAAGGTGGTCGAGACGTGGTTATCCTGCTCGACTCGATCACTCGACTGGCGCGGGCCTATAACCTCGCCGTGCCACCGAGTGGCCGCACCCTTTCCGGTGGTATCGATCCCGTCGCCCTCTACCCGCCCAAGCGCTTCTTCGGCGCTGCCCGGAACATCGAGGGTGGTGGCAGCTTGACGGTGGTCTCCACCTGCTTGATCGACACCGGCAGCCGGATGGATGACGTCATCTACGAAGAGTTCAAGGGCACCGGGAATATGGAGTTGCATCTGGACCGCAAACTTGCGGAACGGCGCATCTATCCGTCGATTGATATCCAGCGCTCCGGAACACGGCGGGAAGAGCTTCTGCTCGATGAATCGACGTTGCGTCAGGTCTGGACGATGCGGCGGATGGTCTCGATGCTCGGCGGAAGTGAGGGCACCGAGCTCCTTCTAAGCCGGTTGTCAAAGACGCAGGCGAACGACGAGTTCCTCGAGACACTGAACAAGGACGTGTAGCGACTTCTGCACGACTCGCTAGCTCTGAGTCGAGGCCCTAACCGGTACTCGAAGTAGAGGCATCAGTCGGCGGCACGAACGTGCGTTCCAGCTCGACGATGTCGTTTTCGGCGCCGGACATGGCGATGTACGTTTTCCCGGGTGCGGTCGAGACTGCGGAATGGCGGCCGTCCCGGTCGACAGCGATGATATTGACTTCGCTGCGGTACTCGTCTGGAAGCCGGTGGAGATCCTCGGCCGCCTTTCGCAGCGCGTCGGCCAGTGGCATTCCGCAGCGCATGAACGTCACCACGCTGTGAGCGGTGCAGCATCGCTGCGCCATTTCACCGCGACCAGTGCAGGTCGCAGCACCCCAGCGGTTGTCAACATAGTTGCCGGCGCCGATGATCGGGGAGTCGCCGACTCGGCCAGGGAACTTCCAGGCCCATCCCGAGGTGCTCACACCGCTCGCTAGGTTGCCGGCGGCATCGCGGGCGATGACATTGACGGTACCGTGCGCGTCGTGCGGGCGTTCCGGGTCCCGGCTCAATCGCCCGGCAAGATCTCGCATCTTCTCGCGATAGGCGTGTGCGGTCCCAACCTCAGTAAAGGGTGATTCCCAGATGACGCGTGCTTCCGGCGTCAGCAGATCCTGAGGCGGGAACCCGGCCTCGCCGGCGAGGCGGCCCGCGCCCGACCCAACCACCAGGACGTGTGGCAGCTCGTCCATGACGACGCGAGCCAGGGCGATGGCGTCCTGATACCCGTGCAAGGCCGCCACGGCGCCTGTGGCGAGGGTGCGGCCGTCCATGAGGCTGGCATCGAGCTCGACCTCACCCTCCAGGTTCGGCAGGCCTCCGAACCCGACTGAGTGGTCGTCCGGGTTCGCCTCGACTTTCCGGATCACGGCGACGACCGCGTCGATGGCTGATCCTCCCGATTGGAGAATGGCCATCCCGTCGCAGAAACCGACGTGGGCATTGACGCTGCCGACGAGAAGGAGACTCATGGGCTCGGAGCCGAGAGCGCGGAGTCTAATTTCCCGCTCCCGGATAGCACGCGGGCAACCTCGTCTATGGCGAACTCGGGCAGCGGTCGTCTCTCCCCAGCGTCAATGATCGACGCTTCCGCTGGATCCTCGGTCAGTCTTCCCACGACACTGATCGGAATTCCAGCTGCTTCGACGTCGCGCAAGATGGCCAGCACACCCGCTGGTCGCGCGGCGATCAGCAGTGATCCGGACGCGAGCATCCCCAGCGGATCGAGATCGAGTGCTTCCGCGACGACACGGGTTTCATCCAGAATTGGTATCGCTTCGGCGTCGATTTCAACCCCTGTCCGCGAGACAATCGCCAGCTCGCGCACCGCGGTAGCGAAGCCACCTTCGGTGGGATCATGCAGAGCGGTAACCTCGCCGGTGCGCCGAGCAATTTCGGCCTCCGCCACGATGGAGATTCCGGGTTGGTCCAGCAGGCGCGCGGCGGCGCGAACCGTGACCTCGCCAAGTCGCTCCTGCAGTACGTCGGCGCGCTCTCTCGCCAAGAGAGCCGTTCCCTCGATCGCGAGTCCCTTCGTGACCAGGAGGACATCCCCGGGCCGGGCCTCCCCGGGCCGCACCAGCTCGCCAGGAGCTGTGTCGCCGAGCATCATGCCGACGAGAATCGGCCGCGCCAGTCCCGGCACGATCTCAGTGTGCCCGCCGATCAGCTCGACGGAGCGGTGTCTGCAGGTCTCTCGCAACTCAGCAAACTGATTGAGCACGTCCGCCGGGGTTACTCCATGGGGTAAGAGAGCTGTAACCAGGAGCCACCTCGGCGTGGCTCCCATGCATGCGACGTCGTTGGCGTTGACTTCGACGAGATGGGCCACACCTCCCTCGGAGGCAAAGGTGATGGGATCGTTCTTCGCCACAATGACGCGATCGCCAACGGTAACAGCTGCCGCATCTCGTCCCAGTCCGGGACCGACCAGGATGTCGGGATCGCGGGCTGACCCGGGTAGTACCTTGCGCAGAAGCCAGCCGGGTAATTTCCCGGCCGGAAGCGGTTCGAGCATGGCGCGATGGTTCATGGTCGTCGCGCCTCTGGCAAGGGCGCCGCGAGGCAGCGTAGTTGCGATGCTCTACGAGGCATCGGCGTGCCAGGAGTCGTCACTGCTCGTTTTGCGGTTGCTCCCGGCTCGCACCGGGTTCCCGGCATCGAGTGCGCTAATGCGCAGCTCCGCTTGCTCGAGAAGCTGAGAACAACGGCGCATCAGGCCGAGTCCAGCCTCATACCAAGCTAGGGACTCGTCCATGGTCAGGCGTCCCCGCTCCAGATGCTCGACCACCAGTTCGAGCGCCGCAAGCGTCTCTTCAAATGCTCCGACTTTGGCTAGGGTGCTGATCGTTTCCAACGAGGGCGGACTATCTGCAGGACCATTCATTGGTTGGTCACCATCGTTGGCGAACAGGGCACGGCGGACTCCACGCTTGAGTTCAGGGTTCCATCCGCCATAAGAGCAACGATTCGTGTGCCAGGTTCTGCCTGGCTGACGCTGAAGATCGGCCGGCCATCACTGCCGCGTTGCAGCGCCGCGTAGCCGCGTTGAAGCACCGCTGCGGGATCGAGCGCGGAAAGCATGGCGTCGAAAACCGCGACGCTCTGCCTACTCCGTGAAAACGTGTCCGACACGACCCCACGCATGCGAATTGCGGCCGATTCGATTTCGATTCGACGCTCTCGTAGCCCTGGAACAGGGCCTGCCGCAATCAGCCGGTGGGAAGCAGCGAGTAGCGCCGCCTCAGCGTCGCCTCGCTTCGTCGCCAACGACCAGACCAGACGAGACTCGAGCGCATGCAAGCGCTCGCTCAAGTCTGAGATCGATGGGACACAGAGTTCCGCGGCCGCCGATGGTGTCGGCGCAACGACGTCGGCGACATCTTCGACCAGTGTCCGATCGGTCGCGTGACCAACACCGGCCACGACCGGGACGCGGAAGGCGAACACCGCCCGGACGACCCGTTCGTCGTTGAACGCGGACAGGTCGTCAGCGGCACCGCCGCCGCGAGCAAGGATGACGACGTCGACGTCTGCTTGGTCTTGTAGTGTCTGCAGTGCCCGCACGATGCTCTCTGCGGCGCCATCGCCCTGCACTTGCGCCGGTGACAGCACCAGGTCGGCCAGGGGATAGCGCCGGGCAACGACCTGGACGATGTCGTGCCAGGCGGCGCCATGTAACGAGGTCACGACGCCGACCGTGCCGGGCGTTGTCGGCAGCGGGCGCTTGCGGAGCGGATCGAAGAGTCCCTCAGCTTCAAGTCGCTGCCGGAGGTACTCCAGCTCGAGCGAGGCTGCCCCGAGCCCGGCGGGCTGAATGAGGTCAGCGACAAGCTGGATAGCGCCGGAACGCGGATAGATCGACAGCCCGCCATGCACGACGACCTGGTCACCAAACCTCAGCGGGTGATGCTGCCGAAGCGCCTGTCCGCGAAACATTACGCACTTCAGACAACCGTCGTCGTCTCGCAGCGTGAAGTAGACATGCCCCGCCGACGACCGACTGACATCACTGATCTCGCCTTCCAGCCAGAGATCCGTATAGATCGGATCTGACTCCAGCGCCTCCCGAAAGAGGCTGACGAATGCGCCAACCGGCAGCAGCCTGGTGGTCATCCGCGATCGCTCCTGCCAGCCCCAAGCCGCATCAGCGGCGAACCATATTCAACTGGTTGTCCGTTCCCAACGAGAATCGCCTCGACCACGCCAGCCCGGTCAGCGGCGATCTCGTTCATGATCTTCATCGCTTCGATTATGCCGATCGTCTGTCCAACATAAACCTCATCGCCCTCGACCACGAACGGCTGCGCTCCGGGCGTCGGTGCGGCGTAGAACGTGCCGATCATCGGAGCCGTAATCAAGATCTCCGGCGAGGTCGATTCGGTTGTCGCCACCGGTTGGTTGTCCAGCCGCATCTCGCCGCCGTCATGGTCCGGCGCCGGACGGCGCAGCCGCACCGAAACGTCTCCCAAATCGAGATCCAACTCCGTGATCGAAGACTGGCGCATGACCGTGGCGAGGGACTGCACCAGATCGGCGACCTGTTCTGGGTCCGGCGGTCCCGGTTCTGAGCCGCTCGGCTGGGTCACCTAGCTGACCCGCTCGATGTATTCCCCGGACCGCGTGTCGATCTTCAGGGTATCGCCGATGTTGATGAACAGCGGAACATTGACGACCAGCCCTGTTTCCAGGGTCGCAGGTTTAGTTGCGCCGCTGGCGGTGTCGCCTCTCAACCCCGGATCGGTATTGGTCACGGTAAGGGTGACCGATGGCGGTAACTCGATGTCGATCGGTTCCCCGTTGTAAGTCAACAGATCGACGACATCGTTCTCGCGAATGAATCTCCCCGACTCGCCGATCGTGGCCGCGTCGAGCACGACCTGGTCGAAGGTTTCAGTGTCCATGAAATGGTGCTGGTCGCCGTCCGCATAGAGATACTGAACGTGCTGCCGGTCGAGCCGGACTTGCGGAAACTTGGCTCCCGCCTGCACGGTGTGCTGCGTCAGCGACCCGGTGCGAAGGTCGCGAAGGGTCATCCGGACCTGGGCGGACCCGCGCCCTTGCTTGTTGTGAGAAAAATCGACGACCTTGACGAGCCGCCCGTCGAGGTTGAACGTCAGCCCCTTTCTCAGATCACCTGTTTCAATCATCGACCACTACTTCTCCTATTTGGGGGCTGCCGAAAGGACATCGAGTCCCGTCGGGGTGACGACGCAGAGATCCTCGATACGGATGCCACCCCAGCCCTCGAAATACAACCCCGGCTCGATCGTGACGACGTGGCCTGGCTCCATGACATCGTCTGAGTTCTTTCCCAGGGACGGAAACTCATGAATGTTCAGCCCGACGCCATGCCCGAGCCCGTGAACGAACTGCTCGCCATAGCCTGCGGCGGAGAGCGCGTCCCTGGCGACCGCGTCCGCCTCCCGGCCAGTCATCGTGGCTCGGATCTGCGCGAGTGCACGTCGTTGAGCGCTCAGCACGGTATTGTATCTGTCGGTGAACTCGGGCGGCGGTTCGCCGAGACAGATGGTGCGGGTGAGATCGGCCGAGTACCCGCCGATCATCGCGCCCATATCGATCACCACCGGTTCGCCTGCCGCAATTGGTCGATCACTCGGGTCGTGATGCGGACGCGCGCCGTGCGGTCCGGCGGCGACGATGACCGGGAACCCGGGACCATCCGCGCCAAGGTCGCGCATCCCAGTCTCGATCTGCCACGCCAGTGCTTTCTCGGTCATGCCGGGCTCAGCGGCTGCTGTCGCCGCGGTGAACGCTGCATCCGTAATCCGCGCCGCCTCGGCAATCATGGCGAGCTCCTGGTCGGATTTCACCGCTCGTAGTGCGTGAAATCCGTTGTCGACCGGAACGAGCTGAATCACTCCTGCCGAGCCCAGAATGCCCGTATGGTCCGCGACGGAGAGGGCGCGGTCTTCGAACGCCACACGTTGAACCCCCAATAACCGCAACTCCTCGCCGAGGAATTTCGGCCAAGGTCTGCTCCACGGTCGGACCGTCACCGGTGGCCGAACCGCGCTCTCGGCCCATGGCAAATTCGTCGGGCTGGTATAGAGAGCCGCCAACTCCTCCGACACGACGAGGACCCCCGATGACTCATCCGGGGCGTGGTCCCCAGCGGGGAATCCTGAGAAATAGTGGCGGTTGGCGGGATGTGTGACAATCGCCGCCTCGGCCCCAATGGCCGCCGCCGCTTCCCGCAACCGACGTAGGCGATCGATCATTGTGTCGCCTCACGCGCCAGACCGCGACGCGCGATCAGATGGAGAAGCGCTAGCCGATAGCCATCCGGACCGAAACCAGCGATCTGGCCGAGAGCGACCGGAGCGACGACAGAGTGATGCCGGAACTCCTCGCGGGCGTGAATATTTGACAGATGAACCTCGATTGTCGGCGTGCTGACGGCTACCAGTGCATCGCGCAGGGCGATGCTGTAATGGGTCAGCGCCCCGGGATTGATGATGATGCCGACCGCCGACGGGCCGAGCGTCTGAATCGCATCCACCAGGGCTCCCTCGTGGTTGGATTGCACGTGCTCGATTCGCAGTGAAGGATCCGCGCCATCAGTCACGGTCTCCAGGTCCGCCACGATCTGGGCGAGGGTCGTGCTCCCGTAGACGCCGGGCTCCCGGGTGCCGAGCAGATTGAGGTTTGGCCCGTTGAGGACCAGCACGTAATCCCGGGCCTGCCCCGGCGCTGGCTCGCTCATCGGAAACCCACGCGGGCCACTCAGCTCAGGACCGGGTCGACCGCCGTGATCCGGCGCAATTCGATGATCTGATCTCTGAGGAGCGCCGCCTTCTCGAACTCGAGGTCGCGCGCTGCCGCTTTCATCTGCCCCTCGAGCTCCTTGACCATCCGCATCAGCTCGTCACGCGGGATCTCGGTGATGATCCCTGGTTTGCCCCCTGCGGCATAACCGGTTTGCTCCTCGGCGACCGCGCGGACGCGGTCCGTGATGTCTTTGATCTCCTTGACGATGCCGCGCGGGACGATGCCGTTTCTCTCGTTGTGGGCGATCTGCAGGGCGCGGCGACGGTAGGTTTCGTCGATAGCCGCCTTCATCGAGCGAGTCATAGTGTCGGCGTACATGATGACCTGACCGTCGACATGGCGAGCGGCGCGTCCAATGGTTTGAATCAGTGAGCCTTCCGAGCGGAGGAAGCCCTCTTTGTCGGCATCCAGAACGGCGACCAATGAGACCTCGGGCAAGTCGAGTCCTTCGCGGAGCAGGTTGATGCCGACGACGACATCGTAAACGCCGAGGCGGAGGTCGCGCAGAATTTCCACCCGCTCCAGGGTGTCGATCTCGCTGTGAAGGTAGTGGGTGCGAATGCCCATCTCCTTGAAGTAGTCGGCAAGATCCTCCGCCATGCGCTTGGTCAGCGTCGTCACGAGGGCTCGCTGACCCGCTGCGACACGGGCGTTGATCTCGCCAAGAAGGTCGTCGATCTGGCCCCTGGTCGGGCGCACGGAGATGGCCGGATCGATCAACCCGGTCGGACGGATCACTTGCTCGACGATCTGCTCACTGTGCTCTTGTTCGTACGGACCGGGCGTTGCCGAGACGAAGACTGCTTGGTGGATCATGCGCTCGAACTCGGAAAATGTTAGTGGACGGTTGTCGCGAGCGGAGGGAAGGCGGAATCCGTGCTCGACCAGCACATCCTTTCGCGAGCGATCTCCCGCGTACATCCCGCGCACTTGGGGGATCGAGATGTGCGACTCGTCGATGAAGAGCAGGAAGTCATCGGGGAAGTAATCAAGGAGCGTGGATGGCTGTTCCCCCGGTTTACGGCGAGACAGGTGCATCGAGTAGTTCTCGACCCCCGCACAGTAACCAGTCTCCTGAAGCATCTCGAGGTCATACATGGTACGCTGACGAAGTCTTGCGGCCTCCAGTTGCTTGCCCTCGGCCTCGAGTTCCTGCAGACGCTCTTCCAGCTCCTGCTCGATATCGCGAATCGCCGCGCGGAGCTTGTCCTCGGTCGTCACGAAGTGCTTCGCGGGGTAGACATCGACTTCGAGCCGCTCCACAAGCAGTTCGCCGGTCAACGGATCCACCTCGACGATTCGCTCGACCTCGTCACCGAAGAACTCGACGCGCAGCGCGATGTCCTCGTATGCCGGAAAGATCTCCAGGGTGTCGCCTCGCACCCGGAAGGTTCCGCGCACGAGCGTCATGTCATTTCGGTCGTACTGAATGTCGATCAAGTGCCGCACGATCTTATCTCGCCGCGCTTGACTGCCGCGGCGAAGTGATACGACCGTCTGCGAATATTCCTCCGGCGAGCCCAAACCATAGATGCATGAGACCGAGGCGACGATGATGACGTCGCGCCGGGTGAGCAGCGCTCGGGTGGCGGCGTGGCGCAACTTGTCGATCTCTTCGTTGATGTCCGCGTCTTTCTCGATGAATGTGTCGGTGCGCGGGACGTACGCTTCAGGCTGGTAATAGTCGTAATAGGAGACGAAGTACTCGACGGCGTTGTTTGGAAAGAACTCCTTGAACTCCGCATAGAGCTGCGCCGCAAGGGTCTTGTTGTGGGCGAGAACGATGGTCGGGCGGTTCACCTTTTCGATGACATTGGCCATCGTAAAAGTCTTGCCTGACCCGGTGACACCCAACAGTGTCTGGAATCGCTTGCCGGCAATCAGACCCTCGATGAGCTGCTCGATTGCGGTCGGCTGGTCGCCAGTCGGTTTCAGGTCGGAGACGATTGTGAGGTCGGGCATTCCCACTCCTGTGAAGACCGGGTCAGAACAGGACGCACGGTCGTGGGTGATTGTAATTCGGCGCTTTCGAGAAGGGACTAGCGGATGCGGTAGAACTCAGCTTCCGGTCCACCCGCTCCGATGATGTCGTCGATATGCCGCACAGACCAACGCTGCCCGGACCAGAGCAGTCGCGCCGTTGCCTCGTCCCGCTCACACCACTCGTAGCCGAGGAAATCGGCACCAGGATTGATCCTCGCCTGAGGCTCGACCTCGAATGCGAAGACTGGAATCAGGACGATGGCGTCCCGCGCATGGTCGAAGATCTGATTGACATAGTCTGCGCTATAGACGGCTCGCGCCATGAGACCCGTGGTCTCCGCGAGCACCCGTTCGGCTGCAATGATAGTCGTTTCCTCAGGCGCCACACGCGCGTGGATGGCTTGCCAAGAACTGCCGAACGGCGCGTCAGCGCGGCGCTGCAAGAGTAAGAACTGCAGCCGGGCATTGAGGCGCCGCACGACGTAGGCGTCTACGGCATCGGAGATCAGCGTAGCCACCGATCAGCTCCTGCTGCGGTTGCCGTGATCTGAAGCGAACGAGGGCAGTTCATCTGGACGGTCCCCTAGGGCCCCGCCGGGGAGGGATTCGCGCCAGGTCAAAACCAGGGGGATCGTCGTCGTCGCCAAGGTCTCGCCCGCGCCACCGCGGAGCGCTGCCGGGCCCTGATACGCGGGATGGGACCCACAATGAAAAGAACGCGATTGCGCTCGCAATCGCCAACACGATGGCCCCGAGACGAAACGCCTCGCCGATGAGCGCCGCTGCGATCGCGAGGAGGAGGGCGGCACCAATCTTGAACAGCCCCTGGGGCCATTGTCGGAGCCGCCACGGCTCATGCGCGCTCTTCGACAAGCGCGCCCGAGCCGATGCACTCTGGCGGCGCACGGTCGCTTGAACATTCTCAACCGGCGACTTTGCGGCGTTGGCGCGTTCGAGAATCTCGAGTACCTCGCGCTCGACGCGAGAGGATTTTTCCCCCGGGTCGCGAGCGTTCATTGACGGGCAGCCGGGGGCGACGGGTCGTCGCGTCGAGGAGGCGTTCGCAATCGCTTGGCGAATCCGCCGAGGAACATCCTGCCCATATGGTCGGAGACGCTCTCTGGCTGCAACTCGGCGGCCGTCCCTTGCAGGAGCTCACCTTCGCGGGTCGTCTGTGTCGCCCACACTGCGCGTGCGTCCCGCGCTTCGGTAAAGAAGGCCTCGAGGGACGCTGACGCGGGCTCATCGCCGGATGCCAGAGACTGGCGGATCTCACCAAGGGTTCCGACGACTGCGTCGATCCAACGAGTCACCGCGTCGCGATTCGTCAGGAGAATATCCCGATGCATGGCCGGGCTACCGGCCGCAAGCCGCGTCGTGTCGCGAAAGCCGCCCGCGGTCAAGGTTTTCATGTCGCGCCAGGATGGATCCCGCGACACCGCGTTCATGAGGACTGCGCTGAGAACGAACGGCAGGTGACTCACGCCGGCGACAAACGCATCGTGCTCGTCCGGGTCGATGAAGAACGGTTCGGCGCGCGCCGCGGCGATCAAACCCAACACGGTGCGCACCGCCTCTTCGGACGCGGTTACCGAGGGGGATACGCACCAGGTTGCCCCGACAAAGAGGTCTGCGTCGGCGCCCTCGATGCTTTGGGTCTTTCCCGCCATGGGGTGAGTGCCAATGAAGTGGACTTCGCGAGGCAAGATCTCCCCAGACCATTTCAGGACCTGGGCCTTGGTCGAGCCGGTATCGGCCACAATGGCGCCGGGCCGGAGATGGGGGGCAATGTCCTGCATGACGGCGCGCATGCTATTCACTGGAGTGGCAAGGATGACGACGTCTGCATCGCGAGCCGCCTTGGACAGATCCCACGCGCCCTTGTCGACAGCGCCAAGTTTTTCCGCGGCGCGTTGGTGATCCAGATTGGGATCGAAGCCGATCACTTCGAGCGGCTTGCGTCCATCGACTTTCCGCTCCTCGGACCAGCGGCGCAGGGCGAGTCCGATCGAACCACCGATCAGCCCCAATCCGACGATCAGCACACGTTGCATGGGCGGCTACTCGCTTTCTTCGAGCGACCGGGAAGGACGAAAACGCCCGTCACGGTTGATAGGGCTCTGTATCGATCTCGCGGATCCAGCCTTCATCGCCGGCTTCGTTACGGAACCTCATCCACCGATCGCCGTCGCTCGGGTTCTCCGTCGGTGCGTCCTCGTTCAGGTACTGAAGCGGGGTACCTGGCGGAAGAGCGATGATAATGGGGTCCGTCGTTGATGGCCCAGAACGAAAATTCACCGATTGACCGGCGCCAATCTGATGCGTAGGTCCGAAGCTGTCAGCCGTCGGCGAATTGGTCGGTGCCGCCGCTGGTGGGGGCTGGGTCGGTTCGGGTTGCGCCGCGATTTCCTGTTCTTCGGCGGCCGGTTGTTGACCGGCCGGTTCGGCCGTTGATTGAACCTGGGCGGCCGGCGCAACGACGGGGATCAGATCCGAGAATGGTCGCGAGAGCCAGGCGAAGAGCCCGGCCGCCCCGAAAATGCAGATTGCGATAGCGAGAACCATCGTGATGCCGACCATGAGGCCGGCGCGACGTGATTGCTGCCTGAGTCGCGTGCTGAGTCCAGAGTCGGTCATACCAAGGTGTACCCGACCGACGGTGGCGCAGGTACGGGACCATCATCCATTAACGCGGACGCGAGTGTAGCATGTGCCGCTGGACGCCTCTCTTTCCCCCTGCAGGTTGCTGTCCGATCGCGGTTGAGCGGCAATTAGTACCATCTGAGGCCATGTCACCAGAGAGAGGCGTCTTGTGCTTGTGCGCGCGGGCCGCTACTCTCCATGATTGATGAGAACCATTACCGTCGGTCGCGTCCACGACATCGACATCCGATTGCACCCGACCTTCGCCCTCGTTTTCTTGTGGGTGCTGATCGACTGGCGCCGTATCGGGGCTGGGGTCGGCATGCCGGCCATCATTTTCACCCTCATTCTGGTCATCCTTATCTTCGCGTGTGTTCTCTTGCATGAGTTTGGCCACGCGTTCATGGCTCGCCAGCACGGCGTTCGTGTCCACGATGTATCGCTCTCGGCTGTCGGCGGAGTCGCACGCATGGAGCAACTCCCTGCGGAGCCGCGTGCCGAGGTGCTCATCGCAATGGCCGGCCCGGCGGCCAATTTCGCACTGGTCGTCGCTCTGGCGCCGGTCGTACTTCTGATCGGAGTCATCAGCGGCTTTTCGTCTGTCGAAGACTATGCCTCGACGGTTTTCCACCCATCGCTTGCTGGCCTAGCCACGACCTTACTCTACGCAAACGTGCTGATCATCGTCTTCAATCTCATGCCGGCCTTCCCGATGGATGGCGGCCGGGTCTTTCGTGCGGGGCTGACCACAATATTTGGACGCGAAGCTGGAACTCGCGTTGCGGTACTCGTGGGCGAGGCGTTTGCCGGCCTCCTTCTCCTTTTCAGCCTCTTCGTCGCGCAGAGCGTAATTCTCGTCCTACTCTCAGCGTTCGTCATGATCGTGGCCTACGCCGAAGATCGCGCCGTCCGTGTGGAAAGCGCGATGCGTCGCATGCGCGTCGGGCAGTTTGCTCTCTGGGATATGGGTGGGATTGCTCCCGAGCAACCGCTTGCCAGTGCCCTCAGGGGCGGGTTGCGGGATATCGCGGTAACCAAAGACGGCCGGGTAGTCGGAATGCTGTGGCGGAATCAGTTGCTCACGGAACTGAGCAAATCCCCAAATGGGCGAACGGTTGCGGAGGCGATGGAACGGAATCCGGTCACTGTCGACGCCGATATGCCGCTTCACGATGTCCAGCGGCTCATGGACGAGGAGAACCGGTGGGCTGTTCCGGTCCTGGAAGCCGGAATGTACCGCGGCATCTTTACCGGAGATCGTTTCCTTCACATCTATCGCCAGCTCTCTCCAGATCCGGCGCGATCAATGCGGGAGCTGCTGGATCGTGGCCCGCTTGCTCGACTGCGGGCCTAACAACCGCGTATGCACCACGCACTCGAATCCCGCGGATTGCCTTGATTGGATCCGTGCGGGGCAGTACGATCACCACCTTACGGGCCACCCTCCCTTTGTGCATACACAGGCACACGCAGGACGGCCATGAAAGTATCTTCTCGAGGCGAATATGGCGTCCGGGCAATGGTCGCCCTGGCCAAGAACTACGGCCATGGCCCGATGTCGATCGCGGCCGTCTCCAAAGCGTCTTCGGTCCCGATGCCGTATCTGGAGCAACTGATCGGACCATTGCGCCGTGCCGGTCTGGTGCAGAGCACACGCGGCGCCCGCGGTGGATATCAGCTCACGCGCGATCCGTACGAGGTCCGAGTGGGAGAAGTCTATCGGGTCATGGAGGGCCCGGTTGCCCCCATGGAGTGTGTCTCCGAGGATCTTTCGGAACAAACTTGCCCGTTGATTCCAGGGTGCGAGACACGACCGGTATGGCTTCAGATGCGTGACGCCATTGTCAAAACGTTGGACTCGACGACTCTTGGCGATTTGATCAGTCAGTCGCCAAGAGCCGCCGCTAGCCAACAGGGCATCAGTAATAAGCAGTCGACTGCTCTCGGTTAGTCCAGGTCTAGATCCCGATCCGGCCCGCAACGGAATGGCATGTGGCGCCCGGGTCTCAACGAGCGCATCGCAGAATCCGGCGAAATTCCATGGACGACTTCATCTATCTCGATCACGCGGCGACCACCCCGCTCGACTCCGAGGTCCTGGCCGGGATGCTCCCGTACTTCACGGAGCGATACGGAAACCCCTCGAGCATCTATCGGCTCGGCCAGGAGTCACGCGCCGCGATCGATCAGGCCCGTAGCGCCTGTGCTCGCGTCCTGGGGTGCGATTCAGGGGAGATCATTTTCACCAGCGGGGCCACCGAGAGTGATAACCTCGCCTTGCGGGGTGTCGTCTGGGCAGCCAAGCTTGCTCTCCTCGAGAGTGAGACACGACCGCACATAGTCACCACGTCCATCGAACACCACGCCGTGCTGCACACTGCGCATGCACTGGAGCGCGAGGGGTTCGCCGCGACGTATGTGGCACCGGATAGCCGTGGTCTCATTGATCCCGGGGCCGTCGCCGCCGCCGTGCGCCCAGAGACGTGCTTGATCTCGGTCATGTATGCGAACAACGAGTCAGGAGCGATCCAGCCAGTCCAGGAGATTTCCGCGGTTGCTCGCGACCGCGGTATCCCGCTCCATACCGATGCAGTGCAAGCAGCGGGCACGCTGCCGCTGAACGTCGATGATCTCGGCGTCGACTTACTGTCGCTCTCGGCTCACAAGTTCTACGGACCGAAGGGAGTCGGCCTGCTCTACGCACGTCGTGGTACGTCTCTCGAATTTCAGCAGAGAGGTGGTGGTCAGGAGCAGGGTCGGCGCGGCGGAACGGAGAATGTGCCGGGTGTTGTCGGGCTCGGCTTGGCCCTGGAGCGTGCAGATGGGTGGCGGACTGCCTACGCCGATCGTTGTGCGCGGTTGCGGGACCGGCTCGCTGACGGTCTCTTTGCGGCGATCCCCGAGGCTTCGCTCAATGGCCCGTCCAAGCCCTGGCTCCGACTCCCGAACAATCTCAATTTGACCATTCCCGGCATTCAAGGTGAGACGCTGCTTCTCAGCCTGGACGTTCTCGGAGTTGCGGCCTCTGCCGGATCGGCATGCACGACCGGAAATACCGAGCCGAGCCACGTCCTTCGGGCAATGGGGATGTCGGATGACGACTGCCAGTCAGCCCTACGGTTCACGGTTGGCCGGTCGAACACTGAAGGACAAATCGATGACGCCATCGAGGCGGTGGTGTCATCGGTTAGCCGAGCGCGCGCACTTGCCGGAATCGTCGCGGTCTAGCTTGGTTCGGCGGGGTCAGAAGCGCCGGGAGTCTCACCGGGCGCAGATCCCCGAAACTGCTCGAATGCCCGCTGGGACCCGTCGGCCACTATCTCGGCAAGCGGCGGCAGATCGGCAAGGGACCGTAACCCGAACTGCCTGAGAAACTCGAGCGAGGTCACGTACTGGTGCGGGTTGCCGACCGTGGGGAGCCTCCCGGCGACTTCGATCAGACCGCGGGCGTACAGCGTGGCAAGGACCCCGGAACAATCAACGCCCCGTAGCGCTTCAATCTCGGCCCTCGTTACCGGTTGCCGATACGCGATTAGCGCCAGCGTCTCGAGCGCTGCCCCAGAGAGCCGTGCCTCTCGGTCTAGGCCGAGGAACCGGCGCACATATGATGCGAATCGGGGGGCAGAGGAGATGTGCGCCGTACCCCGGTGCCGAATGACAACCCAGCCGCGCGAGGGATTGTCGTTCAGCGTGGAGAGCGCATCTTCGACCGCGGAAACCGTAACACCAGCCGCCGCGGCGAGGTCACGAAGATCTGCTGGCTCGGGAGACACAAGCAGCAACGCTTCGAGCAGCGCGGGCAGCTCGCCATGATCGATGCCGACCGGTGTGGCCGACACAGCTGGGCTAGCTGCGGCCCTCGACTCACGCTCGGCGCTCGGCCGCACCATTCGTTCCGTCCAGTCGTGACAACTGCATTTCGTTTGATGTGCCGAGTGGGTGTTCCCCGCGCGCAAGTTCAATCGGGCCGAAGAGCTCTAACTGCGTTGCCATCACCAAATGCCGACGGATCAACGTGAGGAGCGCGAGAAATGCCACCGCGGTGTCCTGGGGTCCAGCACAGGAGGCTCGGATGCGATCAAAGGAGATGCGTTTCTCGCGATCGAGGGCCGAGGTGATCTTCGAGACCATCTCGCGAAGCGAAATAACGCGGTAGGAAGGTAAGAGCGTGGGTTTCGGCGGCACGCGGGTCAGCCAGCGGCTGACGGCTTCCGCGAGCGCCGATGGCTGCTGAGGCGCGGATTTGATTGGCTCTTCCGGTAGGTGAGCGATGGCGTCACCGCGACCGAACGCGCCAGCGCCATTGCGCTGCCGAACGCCCAACAACTCCGCCGCGGCCTTAACCGCTCGGTACGCTTCCAGTTGATGGACGAGATCAATTTCTTCGGATTCTTCCAACGGCTTTGCGGGACGGGGCAGCAAGGCTCGGGACTTCAGCACGGAGAGTCGACCGGCCACCAGAACGAATTCCGCGATTGCGTCCGGGGCTTCCGCGTCCAGCGTGTTCAAATGCTCAAGGAATTGGTCGAAGACGGCAAGGAGTGAGACTTCGCTTACTGGCAACTGATCCCGCTCGATGAGCCGTAGCAGCACATCAAGTGGTCCCTCGAAGGATGGCAGCCGAAACTGATAGCCATCGAGCGTTGCGGCCAAAGCGGGCGATTGCGCCATAGCGTGAGTCTACGCTATGCGGGAGTCGGTATGACCTCCGAGGCACGGCGAGGGTAGGAAGTTCCTCGGCGCCGGTGTCAGCCGACGAAGATCCTAATCAGAAGTCCGAGCACCGGGCTCGTGATGCCGCGGATGATTTCGCTCCCAATGCCTCGCCCAAAAATGAGGAGCAGAATCAGGATCGGCACGCCGTAGCGCTCGAGAGGCGCCAGGACCGGACGCCAGAACGACGGTAGCAGGGCCACGAGAATGCGGGACCCGTCAAGTGGCGGCAACGGAATCATATTGAACGCCGCAAGACTGAAGTTGACAAGCACGAAGGTTTCTAGGAATTGCTGGCCCTCACCAAGATGCACACCGGCGGATGAGGAAAGACGCCAGATGCCGGCGCCGATAGCCCCGAGGACTACATTCGAAAGCGGTCCCGCGAACGCGACAAGAGCCATGCTCCCGTGCCGGCCAAACCTGCCGGCGGGACGCAGGCGAAAATCATTCACAGGAACGGGCTTGCCCCAGGCAATTCCAGGCAGACCAAGCGCAATTAGGACGAACAGCAAGGCACCGACGGGGTCGAAGTGCACCACCGGGTTCAGGCTGACGCGCCCCAGAAGACGCGCGGTGTCGTCGCCGAGCATCCAGGCGGTCCAGGCGTGCATGAACTCATGGACAGTGATGGCGATGATGAAGGTGACGATGACCGCGACAAAATACTGCGGATCGAATTCCCCGAATCCGGGCATCTAATCACGCCAACCGGGTCGTCGCTCTAAATCGCCTGGAACTTCGCCGCACCGCCTGGGGCCTGCTCGGCCCCGGAACCGGGATAAAGGTGGCATGCCACGAAGTGGCCGTTGCCCTGGTCGGCAAAGACCGGGTCGACCTGGCGACAAACTTCCATGGCGTATGGGCAGCGGGTGTGGAAATGGCACCCCGACGGCGGGTTGATCGGACTCGGAACGTCGCCAGGGAGAATGATGCGTTCGCGCCGCTTTTCGATGACGGGGTCCGGGATCGGAACGGCCGACAGGAGGGCTTTCGTATAGGGATGAAGCGGGTCCTCATAGAGCTCGTTGCGGTCGGCCATCTCGACGATCTTGCCCAGATACATGACCGCGACACGATCCGAGATGTGTTTCACCACTGACAGGTCGTGGGCAATGAAAAGGTAGGTAAGCCCGAACCGCTCTTGCAGATCTTCCAACAGATTGACGATTTGCGCCTGAATCGAAACGTCGAGGGCGGAAACGGGCTCGTCGGCGACGATGAAATCAGGGTTCGCGGCGAGCGCGCGCGCAATACCGATGCGCTGGCGCTGACCGCCAGAAAACTCGTGTGGGTAGCGATTCGCGAAATAGGGATTGAGACCGACCGTCTCGAGCAGTTCCTGCACTCGCTGCGTCCGCTCGCGCTTGGGAACCAGATTGTGGATCTGCATCGGCTCGGAAACGATGTTGCCGACGGTCATACGAGGGTTCAGTGACGCGTAAGGATCCTGGAAAATCATCTGCAAATGGCGGCGCATCTTGCGCATGTCGCCACCATTGAGCTTGGTTAGATCCTTACCCTTGAAGATGACTTCACCGTCGGTAGGTTTGTAGAGCTGCAGAATCGCCCGGCCGGTGGTCGACTTGCCGCAACCGGACTCGCCGACGAGTCCCAGCGTCTCTCCGGGTTTGACACTGAACGAGATTCCGTCGACGGCCTGAACCGCGCCAACCTTTCGCTGGAAGATGATTCCCCGGGTGAGAGGGAAATGCATCACCAGATTGTTGACGGTCAGGAGTGACTCCCCGGCGCCATTGCTCATCGCGCCGTTCCCGGTCACCTGGGAATCGGCGCGCGGTGTGGCGACCGGGGGCGCGCCAAGCGATTTCGATGCTGCCATGGATCGTCTCCCCTCAGACCGAGTTCGTGTCGAGATTCGGCGCTGCGCTGGGAAGCTGCGGGCTGTTGGGATCGGCCAAGCCGTGAGCACCTGGTATGACCGTCTCCAGGCTGAAGTCCTCGATACTGGACGGCGGCGGGTGGCCATGGCTGAGGGCGACGAGATCCTGATCGGCCTCCTTGCTCACTTCTTCCCAGAACCAGCACGCTGACCAGTGACCCGGATTCACCTCGAGGAGGGGCGGATTCTTCTGCTCGCACTTCTCACGCGCGTAGTTGCAACGTGGCACGAATGGGCACATATCAGGGAGATCGATCAAGTCAGGCGGTAGACCGCGGATCGGTTCGAGCTTTTCCTTGCGCGTGGCGTCGAGGCGAGGGATCGATTTGAGCAGGCCGACGGTGTAGGGGTGCCGCGGGTTGGCGAAGATCTCTTCGGTCGAAGCCGTTTCGACGATATGGCCGGCGTACATGACCTGGATGCGATCCGCCATGCCGGCAACCACACCCATCGAGTGGGTGACGAGAATGACCCCCGTGTCTCGCTCCATCTGAAGGGTCCGCATGAGATCGAGAATCTGCGCCTGAATCGTGACATCCAACGCGGTAGTCGGCTCATCTGCTATGAGGAGCTTGGGGTTGCACGACAACGCCATCGCGATCATCACGCGCTGGCGCATACCACCTGAAAACTGATGCGGATACTGATCGACTCGCTCCTCGGCGTTGGGGATGCCCACCATCTTGAGCAATTCGATCGTGCGATCGCGGGCTTGGCTTTTGTTCATCCCCATGTGGAGTTGGAGCGCTTCGCTGATCTGCCGGTTGATGGTCAGGACCGGATTCAAGGACGTCATCGGGTCCTGAAAGATCATGGCGATGTCATTGCCACGGATGGAACGAACCTGCTCATCCGTCATGCGCAGGATGTCATCGCCATTGAAGAAGATCTCGCCCGCCACGATCTTACCGGGAGGGCTAGGGATGAGGCGCATGATCGACAGACCGGTCATGCTCTTGCCGCAGCCAGACTCCCCGACGACGCCGAGCGTCTCCCCGGGCATCACATGGAACGAAACGTCATCAACGGCCTTGACGACGCCGTCCTGAGTCTTGAACTGTGTCTTCAGGCTGCGAACTTCGAGGACCGGACCGCCCCGACCGTTCTCTTTCGTCTCGGCGCTGGCACGGCGTCTCGCCCTCTCCCGTGCGACCATGGTTGCTCCTCTCGGTCACCGGCTCGCTGGCCCTGGACTCTGCGCAGAATCCTCTTGCCGCTCTAGACCGCTGGACGCGGCGATCGCTGCCGCGTTGTGCGACCGGTCACGTGCCGCGAAGAACCAAAATCTGTGTAATTCGTCCACATGTTGGCGCCGGAGAATACCACAGGCCGTGGACATACTCAATCAGCAATCTATTACACGAGCCTTTACAGATCGAGCAATTCTTTCCGGAACCGGACCCGGTCCTCGCCCGGTCCATCATAGGCCGGAGTGAATGGAATCTCACCCTCGCTGCCAGACCCCGGCAGTGGCGCGAATCCCATCCGGGTGTGGAACGCGATTGAGCCCCGGTTCGTCGGCGCCGTCACGGACAACACCTCGTGGCAGCCTTGCGACGCCGCGGCGACAAACAAACGCTGGTAGAGGGCTTCGCCGACACCAAGGCCGCGCCAGCCGGGGTCGACGCCGATGAAGTGGCAATAGACCTGACGGGGATCAGTTTGGGATTGAAATCCGGCGAGGAACCCAACGATCGCCGCATCATGGAGCGCGACAAAGGTCCACGGTCGAAAGTGGGTGAAGAAGAGACGAGGCAGCATGCTGGCCATCCGGCGGCCACCCCACCAGTCGTCGACACTGCCGATGACCCGATCGTAGTCGTCTGGCTCCGCGTGCCGGATCGTGACGCTCATTGTGAACATCACCGTTCGATGGCCGCCAGCATTTCTCGCGAAGCGCGCATCAGCAACGCCGGCACGTTCGTCACCACCATCCGGAACCCCTGCCTCAGTCGGCGGTTTGTCTGCTCCGCATCAGGGGCCACGATCCCGAGGGCAATGTCTCGATCCTTGACGGCGTCGACAACCTGCTGGATCACGGCCTCCACCTCGGGATGACCGAGTTGGCCGCCATACCCCATTGACTGGTGAAGATCGGTCGGGCCGACGAAGAAGACGTCGAGACCTTCGGTTTCGAGCAGGGCGTCGAGGTGCAGGAGAGCGTCAATGTGCTCGAACTGCACAATGCTGAGGACTCGATCGTTGATCGCTGGCACCAGCTCGGACATCGGCTTGCCCTGGCCATAGTCGAATGTGCGGCCCCCGGCAAGGCCCCGCAAGCCGGCTGGGGCGTACCGCACTGCTTCGACCGCTGCCTGAGCCAGCTCCGGGGTGTTGGTTTGTGGAATCATCACGCCGGACACTCCGAGGTCGAGGTATTTGAGGACGACCTGACGATCGTTTTCGCCAACGCGCACGAATGCCGGAACATCTCTGGCTTCGGCGGCGAGGACCATCGGGTAAGCGTCATCGGGGCTGATTCGGCCGTGTTCGGCGTCGAGGAGGGCAAAATCGAATCCAGCCAGGGCTACGATCTCGACAACGTCCGGCGACGGCATCGGAATGAAAACCCCGATCGCCGTACCGCCTGCACGCAACGTCTCTTTCACGGGATTGTTCAATCGCATCGCAGCCCCCAAGCCCGCTTCTTGCGGTTCTCCCTCGCCAACTTTCGCTCACTCAGCGTGACGCTCATTCTAGCCAGTCGACGGTACTGCCAGCCCATAGCGCCCCGAGCGCGGCAAGTGGTGCCTATACAATCGTCGGCAAAGACGTGGGTCCCGGCCGGAGAGGCAAGTGGTGACTGTCACCAACCGTGAGCGCCCGAACGGGTCATCGGACGCTGAAAGCGAGACCGCATTCTGGCTCGCGATCTCTCGCGTCCCCTACATCGGACCCGCACGCATCGAACGGCTAGTGCAAGAGTTTGGCTCGCTTTCAACGGCGTGGTCGGCTCCGGTGGAAGAGCTCCGGGTCGCGCTGGAGTCTCGGGCACTCACCGAGTTGCTCGCCGCGCGAAGCCGGATCGATCCGGTCGTGGAACTCGACCGACTTGGCCGGCTGGGGATCCGCGCGGTCTACCCAGGGCACCCGTCGTACCCACCCCTCCTCGCTGAAATCTCAGGTCGCCCTTCACTTCTCTATGTGCGCGGTGAGCTCGTTGCCGGGGACGATACAGCTGTCGCCATCGTCGGCACGCGCCGGGCGACTCCCTATGGAAGGCAAGCGGCAGAGCGCATTGCCGCCGAGCTTGCCGGGGCTGGTATCACCGTCGTCTCGGGGCTGGCTCGCGGAGTCGACGCCGCAGCCCATCGTGCCGCACTCGAAGCGGGAGGCCGCACGATCGCCGTCCTCGGCTCCGGTCCCGATGTGATCTATCCAGCCGAGCACCGCCGACTTGCGGAACAGATTCTCGAGTCTGGGGCCATCCTCTCTGAGTTCCCGCCTGGCGCAAAGCCGGACGCCCAGAATTTTCCGGCCCGTAACCGGATCGTCTCGGGCATGACGCTCGGGACGCTCATTGTCGAGGCACCAGCACGGAGTGGCGCACTCATCACCGCGTCATTTGCTGCCGACCAGGGCCGGGAGGTGTTCGTCGTGCCCGGGAGCATCTTTGCCGAGAGCGCTGAGGGAACGAATGCGCTCCTCAGAGACGGAGCGCGTTTGGTCCGCAACGGTATCGACATACTGGAAGACCTCGGCCTTGGCGTTGGCAGAAACCCGGTTGCGACGCAGAGCCAGATACCGCTCGAGGAGAACGAACTCAGGTTATATGACGCGTTGCGTAATGAGGCGCGCCACATCGACGAACTGGCGGAGGAAGCTGGACTCCCCGCCGCTGCTGCATCTGCCCTCTTGCTCACAATGGAACTGAAGGGCCTGGTGCGGAACCATGGGGCGCAGTATTACGTTCTCCGATAGAGCATCCGCCGTGCCCAGCTCGGCACTTGAGGTCGCCCCTCGGACGTCCTTGACATGGCGCCGCAGGGGTGTCTAAGGTTTCGCCCCGTTCGTGGCGGCGCTGCCGACGCGCTCAAGAGTCCCACGTTCCCGCATTGAAACCATCCGCCTCGCATGGAGACCCTAGCGCATCATGCCTGAATCACCACCGACCAAACCGCGTCGCGCCGCGGCGAAGTCGTCGAACTCGACGACGAAAACCAAATCGAAGGTTGCCGCACCGGGGCCCGGTCGTGGCCGCTTGGTGATCGTCGAGTCTCCAGCGAAGGCGAGGACCATCGGCAAGTATCTTGGCAGTGGCTACACCGTAAAGGCGTCAATGGGCCACGTTCGTGATCTGCCAAAGAGCACGCTCGGGGTTGACGTCGACGATGACTTCGCTCCCACGTACCTCGTGCCGAGGGACAAGACCAAGCTGATCAAGGAGCTCAAAGAGAGCGTGCAGAAGGCGCGCGAGGTCTACTTGGCAACTGACCCCGACCGTGAGGGCGAGGCCATCGCCTGGCACTTGATTCAGGCTACGGGCGCAGAAGCCAAACCGGTCCATCGCGTGGTCTTCCACGAGATCACTCCACAGGCCGTGAGCGAAGCGATGGCCAGTCCACGCGACATTGATCCCGATCTCGTGGACGCCCAGCAGGCGCGGCGGGTGCTTGACCGGCTGGTCGGCTACAAGGTCAGCCCGCTTCTTTGGAAGAAGGTCAAGCGGGGTCTTTCCGCAGGACGCGTCCAGACCGCGGCGCTCCGCATCGTTGTCGAGCGCGAGCGGGAGATTCAAGCCTTTGAGCCGGTTGAATACTGGTCGATTGAGGCGGAGCTAGCGAAGCAGACGGGAACCGAGCCAAAGCCCAAGGACATATTTCGCGCCGGATTGCAACGCGTTCAAGGTAAGAAGATCACCCTCGACAACGCCGAGCAGACAGAGGCGATTCTGGCCGCGCTGGATGGGGCGCACTACCGGGTCGCCGATGTCACGCGGAAAGAAGTACAGCGTCGGCCATCTCCACCCTTCACGACGAGCACACTTCAGCAAGAGGCTTCTCGCAAGGTCGGTCTGGGCGTACGCCGCACCATGCAGATCGCGCAGGAGCTCTACGAAGGTATTGATCTTGGTGCCCAGGGGACGCAGGGTCTAATCACCTACATGCGGACCGATTCGACGAATATCGCCTCCTCGGCGCAATTTGCCGCGCGAGAAGAAATCGCGAGTCGTTACGGGCCTGAGTTCATCCCCGAAAGGCCGCCGGTTTATTCGCGCAAGGCAAAGGGCGCGCAGGAAGCACACGAGGCAATCCGTCCGACGTCGCCCCGCAGGGACCCGGCAAGCGTGAAGCCGTTCCTGTCCACGCAGCAGTTTCGCCTCTACCAGCTCATCTGGCAGCGGTTCATCGCCTCGCAAATGTGTCCGGCCGTGCTCGATCAGACGGGAGTGGACGTCGCCGCTGGTCGGGAAGAGGAAATCTCGAGGCCGGGAGAGCCGCCCTTCTTGTTCCGTGCGACTGGTTCTGTCGTGAAGTTTCCCGGATACATGGCCGTGTACCAGGTGGGAAGGGACGAGGGAGACGCAGCGGACGAGCTCGAAAAAGGAGCGTTGCCTCCATTGGGAACCGGCGAGGATCTCGATCTTCTGCAACTCCTTCCCGAGCAGCATTTCACCCAGCCGTCGCCGCGATTCACGGAGGCATCTCTGGTCAAAGCCCTGGAAGAGAAGGGCATCGGACGCCCGAGCACCTACGCTCCGACAATTGCCACAATTCAGGCCCGTGGCTATGTGGCGACGGAGGAAAAGAAGCTCGTCGCTACCGAGCTAGGGCTGATCGTCAATGATTTGCTGGTCGAGCACTTCCCGCGCGTCTTCGATGTCGGATTTACCTCCCAAATGGAAGAGGAGCTCGATGAAATCGCATCCGGCGATCGCGCCTGGGTGCCTACCCTCCACGAGTTCTATGGCCCGTTTGTCGAGACGCTCAGCCGCGCCGAGCAGACGATGGAGCGGGTTCGGCTGAAGGACGAGCCTGCCGGGGAGGACTGTGAGCGCTGCGGTCGGCCGATGGTCATCAAGTTGGGGAAATTCGGAAAATTCCAGGCGTGTAGCGGGTTCCCGGATTGTCGAAACGCGCGTCCGCTCCTGACGCGAATCGGCGTGCGCTGTCCAACCTGCGGCGAAGGAGAGGTTGTCGAGCGTCGGTCGAAGAAGGGTCGCACATTCTTCGGTTGTGAGCGCTACCCGGCCTGCGACTTCGTCTCCTGGAACAAGCCTGTCGAGCACGTATGCCCTCGTTGCGGCAACGGATATCTGGTCGAGTCCGGACGTCGAGGGCAAGACAAGTGCCCGGTCTGCGGCGTCCTCGTGGAGCGCAGTGCGGAGCTCGCTCGAGCGGGGTAGCAGCTCGCCGAGAGCCCTAGCTGCGTGTCGACTAGAATCAGCGATTCGAAACCCTGAGGGTTCCGCGCCCGCCGAGCGGCGTTGCCGGCACCGCATGCCGAGGAAGTACAAGAACATGCCCCGCCACGAGCGGAATCACGGCTCCGAGTGGAGCTCCAGTACCATTCGCAGCACGACCATCCTCGGTGTCCTGCGCAATGGCGTCGTTGCGATGGCCGGAGACGGCCAGGTGACCGTCGGAGATGTCGTTCTCAAGCACGGGGCACGAAAAATCCGCACCCTGTACGACGGCGCCGTGATCGCCGGGTTTGCAGGTGCGGTCGCCGACGCGCTCACGCTGTTCTCGAAATTCGAGACCCAATTGAAGTCGTCGGATGGCAATCTGCGGCGGGCCGCAGTCGAGCTGGCCAAAGAATGGCGAACCGACCGCTATCTGCGGCGGCTCGAGGCGCAACTCATTGTCGGCGATGCTGAGTCGCTCCTTGTCTTGTCGGGCGAGGGGGATGTGATCGAACCCGACGACGGCATCGCGGCTATTGGTTCCGGTGCCCCGTACGCCACTGCGGCGGCCAAGGCCCTCCTCGCGCACACCGATCTTCACGCGAGAGAGATCGTCGAGTCCGCGATGGGCATTGCCGCTGAACTCTGCATCTTCACCAACGACCGATTTACGATCAATACCGTGCCAGAACCGGCTGGATCCCCTTCTGAGGGTGATGCCGAGCTGGATACCGCCGCTTACGAAAAAGCGGACGTTGAGGAATAGGCGAGATGGTCGAGGCACAACCGCGCACTGCCCCAACGCAGCCGAGTGGACGACCAGGGACGGACGCCGCGATCGATGCGCCGATCATGGAAGATCTCACCCCGGCCCAGATCGTCGCGGAGTTGGACCGCTTTATCATCGGCCAGACCGATGCCAAGCGGGCAGTGGCAGTGGCCCTCCGCAACCGGTTCCGGCGCCAGCTCCTTCCAGAAGAGATGCGTGGCGAAGTGGTGCCAAAGAACATCCTGATGATGGGCCCGACCGGGGTCGGCAAGACGGAGATCGCCCGGCGTGTCGCGAAGATCGTCGATGCTCCATTTGTCAAAGTCGAAGCGACGCGCTTCACCGAGGTCGGCTTTGTGGGACGCGACGTCGAGTCCATCGTCCGCGAGCTCTGCGAGGTCGCGATCGACATGCTTCATAGCCGGCGTCTGGAGCAGGTCAAGGACGAGGCCGATCAGGCAGCAAGACAGCGATTGGTCGCGTTACTGGCGGAGCAACTGGCGGCCAACGCGGCGGGCCGCAACGGGCGCGCCGGGGCTATGGCCGGAGTGCCGGGCCCCAAGCGCGCCACAGCCGCCGAAGAGCGGCGGCGCAAACGCGAACAGGATCGTCTCCTCGCGCTGCTGAACGAGGACGCGCTGGAGGAAGAAACGGTCGAGATCGAGGTCGATCCACAGTTTGCCGACAATCCATATGAAGCGGTTGGCGGAATGTCCCCGGACGAGCTCTATGACTCGTTTCAGGATTTCTTGGACGGCTACGTGCCACCGCCACGACGATCCCGGCGGCGGGTATCGGTGCGAGAGGCGCGCCGCATTCTGGCGCAGCAGGAAGAGGACCGCTTGGTCGACTGGGACACGGTAATCGAAACGGCAGTGCGCCGCGTGGAGCAGGCCGGAGTCGTTTTCATCGACGAGATCGACAAGACGATCAATGCGGATGGCGAGTATTCGGGCGAAGTGTCGGGAGAGGGTGTGCAACGGGATCTACTGCCGATCGTGGAAGGGTCGGTGGTGATGACGCGGTACGGACCGGTCCGGACCGACCACATTCTGTTCATTGCCGCCGGGTCGTTTCACAATACCCGGCCGGCCGATCTCATTCCGGAGCTGCAGGGGCGGTTTCCGATCCGAGTTGAGCTGCAAAGCCTGACAGAAGATGACCTCTACGCCATTCTGACGGAGCCTGAGAACGCGCTCACCAAGCAGAGTGTTGCGTTGCTGGCGACCGAGGGTGTCGAACTGAGTTTCGAAGGCGAGGCGCTGCGGGAGATGGCACACCTGGCCACGGCCGTGAATGCGGAAACCGAGGACATCGGTGCGCGCCGGCTGCACACGATCATCGAGCGCGTGATCGAAGAAATCTCGTTCGATGCTCCGGATCACAAGGGCGAAACGATCGTGATCGACGCCTCTTTCGTCAGCGAGCGGGTCGGAGACGTCGCCGCCGACGAGGACCTCAGTTCGTATATTCTCTAGCCATAGGTCCAGGCCAAGGCACGTTACAGGCGCCGTGTTCTTGACACATAAAATTGGGCAATGCTATCGTCGCGCTGTTCAACCACGAGGTGCACACTGACGACCTTGACGACGGTGTTAGGTCGCGTTGACGTTATCGGGAGCCGGGTCACCACGACGTCCGCTGAGCCCGGGTGGCGGGCAGCCTTGGTGCGGGGGCTCTCGTCGCTCCCGCGATCGGCGAAGACTCCCGTGAGGAGGCCGGACCCCGCATGATGAGATTTGCTATGAACCGGATCTTCTGGTTCATCCCGACCATCCTGGTGATGGCCGCGTTCACGTTCCTGATCATGCATGCCACGCCGGGGAGCCCATTTGATGTCAGCGACAAGCAGCGACCCGAAGATATCCGGCGGCTGGAGGCCCTCTACGGCCTTGATAAACCGCTCCCAGAGCAATTCGTCCTCTACCTCTGGAACGCCGCCCATCTCGACTTCGGCATTTCCTACCATGCCCGTCCTCAGACCGTAAACGAGATCATCGGCCGAACCTTCCCCATCTCTCTTCATCTGGGTGCGATGGCAACGCTCTTTGCCGTCGTGGTTGGCATGACGTTGGGTGTGCTCGCCGCAGTAAATCAGAACGGCTGGCTCGACTACACGTCCGTGACAATGGCAGTCCTCTTTTACAGCATGCCGAGCTTCGTGATGGGGTTTTTGCTCATCTTGCTCTTTGTCGTCTGGCTCCCCGACATCGGAGTCAACCTCGGGTTTCGGGTCGGGGGATGGGACCGGCCAATCGATTGGATCCTGCCTACCATCGCACTCGGCGCGGCACCGCTGGCCACCCTCGCGAGATACACCCGCTCCAGCATGATCGAAGTCATCCGCTCCGATTTCGTGCGAACGGCCCGCGCTAAGGGGCTGACCGAGGAGGGCGTCGTCTCCAAACACGTCCTCAAGAACGCGCTCATTCCTGTCGTGACCTTGATCGGTCCCATATTCGCCGCCGTCGCAACCGGGTCGTTTTTCGTCGAGCAGGTGTTCAATATCCCCGGTATGGGCAAGTTCTTCGTGACCAGCATGCAGGTCAAGGATCAGCCCATGATCCTCGCCGTCGTTCTCCTCTACGGGGTCTTTCTGGCGATCATGAACCTCCTGGTCGATCTGACCTACGGGGTGATCGACCCGAGGATTCGATACTAAGTGGTGGCGCCCGTGCCGCTGCTCGCTTCAGTCCAACTGGCCTGACGACCCAGGCGAGGAAGTCGAATGGCGCAATCGCACCGGCAGAGCCAGCCTCTCGACTCTGCGAATCTTGCCCTCAGAAACACGGACACGGCTGTGCCCGCCCCGCCGTGGCAAGCCGAGGACCAGATCGAGGACGCGGTCGCTCCGGGGCAGCGCGACACCCCAACAGTCGGGCTGGGTGGGGAGCTGACCACGCGCAAGCAGCGCAGCCTGTGGACCGACGCTTGGAGACGCCTGCGACGAAACAAGCTCGCGGTCGTTGGACTTTTCCTCGTCGCCGCGTTTTCGCTGATCGCGATTTTTGCACCAGCGATTGCGCCCTACGGCCAGGCTGAAGTCGTCGACTTCAGACTCGCAAGGGACGCGCCCTCGTGGACCTGGCCGATGGGGCTTGATGCCAACGGGCGCGACATGTTCAGTCGTATGGCCTATGGCGCGCGGGTTTCGCTCGTGGTTGGGGTCCTCGCGCAGGCGATCGTACTCCTGATCGGGGTACCGATCGGCGCTCTTGCTGGCTATTTCGGCGGAGCGACGGACAATGTCCTCATGCGACTGGTTGATGTCATCTACGCGATTCCACAACTCCTGATCGTGCTCCTCTTCGTGAACTGGTGGGGCCCGGGCTTGTTCAACATCTTCCTCGCCATCGGTCTGGTGGGGTGGGTCACCGAGGCACGATTGGTCCGTGGGCAATTTCTTTCTCTGCGGGAGCAAGAGTACGTCAGCGCCGCACAGGTCGCGGGTGCAAGCGGAACCTACATCATCCGCAAACACATGCTCCCGAACAGCCTCACGCCGATCATCGTAGCATTGACGTTTGGCATTCCAACCGCGATTTTCATTGAAGCGGCACTCAGTTACGTCGGGGTCGGCATCCGACCACCTCAGGCCAGCTGGGGTCAGATGGTCGCCGAGGGGAGCAATCCGGGGTACATCGAGACCGATCCGCACATGCTTCTCTTCCCCGTACTAGCCATTGGTCTGACGATGTTGGGCTTCTCCTTCCTCGGCGATGGACTCCGTGATGCGCTCGATCCGAAGGGGAGCCGAGACTAGTGAGACGCCTTGTTCCAGACTGGGCTCACATTGCGATAAGAGCGTGCCATCCGCTCCCAACTTCAGACATCCGAGCCGACGCAGGTCCGGCAAGGTTGAATCCTTGGGCGAAAGGAGGGCAGCAGGCGCGCGTCTAGCGCCGGCGACGCGGGACGGCGACGAGGCCACCCGCGTCGGTACGTTCCACTCGTGAGTTACCGTCGGATGAAGAAAAGGAGCAAACGCGTGGGAACCCGTAAGAACGATCAACTCCGTATTCTTGGACAGCGCTTCAAGAGCCTTGGCATGAGCCGGCGAAACTTCATGAAGGTCGCCGCCGCGGCCGCGGCCGGCACGGTCACCACGGCCGGAATGGAGCGATACGTCGGACCCGGAGCGGGCGCCGCCCCGCGAAGAGCGCTGCTGCGGCAGGACTTCGGGCCGGATGAGGTGTTTTATCACTTCTCTCTTCTGAACGATCCGGTTACGTTCGACTGGAATCTGAACCTTTACGCCAGTGCCGCACTCGAGGTTTCTTCCGGTCTCCTCACTTTTGATGCGAATCTCAACGCGATTCCCGACTGGGCGGAGACGTTCACGCCGAACGAAGACGCCTCTGTCTGGACGTTCAACATCCGCCCGGACAACCAGGGCTGGACCAACGGGACCGACACGCGGCCGGTGACCGCGCAGGATTTCGTCTACTCCTGGGAGCGGCAGCTCAACCCGGCCAATGCCGCCGCATACGCCGGGTTCCTGTTCGACATCAAGAACGCAGAGAAGTACAACCTCGGCGAAGAAGGAATCGCGCCCGAGGACCTTGGCGTTAAAGCCTTGGACGAGTGGACCCTTGAGGTGACGATGGAGGGTCCACGCGCCTACTTCCCACAGGTCGTGGGCTATCAGGCCTCCGTGCCCGCGCCCCAGTGGGCGATCGAGGAGCACGGCGCCGATGTGTGGGCCTCTGGGTCCGTTCCTTTCTGGGCTAACGGCCCGTACAAGCTCGATCGCTGGGAGCACGACGTCGTCGTCGAGATGTCGCCGAACCCAGGTCACTGGTACGTAGAAGAGCTAGACGTCAAGAAGGCCTTCCTGCCAATCATCCCCGCCGATGCGGCGGTTCTGACTTATGAGCGCGGCGAAGGTGAGCAGAAGCTGGACTGGGTGAACATTCCGGCGTCTGATCTCACCCGATACCAGGAGGATCCGGAGCTCTCCGAGCAGCTC
>DASUQU010000037.1:0-2650 GCA_036280495.1 Thermomicrobiales bacterium
TGACATGCACTCTCGCGAGCTGAGGGACGCAGGCGAGTCTGACGCGCGCCTCTTCGCCGTAGCGGCCTGGCGGGACGCGCCCTACTTTACCGATGCCGAACGCGCCGCGCTGTCTCTCACCGAAGCCGTCACCCGTCTCTGCGATCGGCCAGACCCCGTGCCCGACGAGATCTGGGACGAGGTCGCGAGGCACTACGACGAGCCGGCGCGTGCGGCCTTGATTTTCCAGATCGCGCAGATCAACGTCTGGAACCGCCTCAACGCGGCGACCAGGCAAGTCGCGGGAGAATGGGCGGCCTGAGCGACACGGGGCAGTGCGGTCATCGTTACCGCGCCCGAGGTTATCCGAACTAGCCGTCAGTGATGCTCCACGCAACCGGTCGCCCTGATGACCGGTTGCGTGGGGGGAACGTGTCCCTTTGCACCGCTTACCGTCATGTGAGAGACCGGGGCACAACCACGCGCAATGCCCCTGGTCGCATAACGTACTCGACCGGTGTGTACCCCAGATCATGCCCATCGGCGCGGCAGGGAAGCGGGTGGACCCCCTCGATGCGGACCCGCGACGTGCGATAGGTGGCGGTCTTCGCGGAGTACCGCCGGCGCCCGAAGGCGATGGAGACGAAGTGCCGGATCAGCTCCGTGCGCGAGAAGCGGGAGAAGACCACCACGTCCAACTGGCCGTCATCCGGCGTTGCGTCCGGTGATACGGTGAACCCCAACCCGGAGTAGGGGCCGTTCGCCACGGAAACCGCCAGGGCGCGGGTGGTGAGCACCCGGTCGTCGAGATGGAGCACCATGCGCGGCGGCCGGTAGCGGAGAAGGACCCACAAGGCTGCCAACAGCGCCCGGTAGCGCCCCCTGCCGTTGTCGGCCTGCTGCGCCTCGCGGAAGACCGCGGCGTTCAGCCCCACGGACCCGCCCTCGAAGAAGATCTGCCCCTTTGCCTCCCCGACGTCGATCGTGCGCACTTCGCCGGTGGCGATGATCGCGGCGGCGCCCTCGAGATCGCGTGGGATGTCGAGCATGCGCGCCACGTTCATGACGCTGCCGAGTGGCAAGATCCCGAGCGCCGTCTCTTTCCCCAGCAGCTCGCAGGCGACCGTGCCGACCGTGCCGTCGCCGCCGGCGGCAACGACGATCTCGTAGCCCCTGGCTACCGCATCGCGGGTGGCGGCGATCGCCTCTTCCTCCGACTCGGTCACGACGATGTTTTCTCCAAGGCCTGGGAAGTGCTGTTCCACCGCAATCCGCACTTCCTCCTCCGCCGCGGTGTTTGTCGGGATGCCGGCTTTCACGCCCGAGTTCGGGTTGACCAGCACACGAATCAGCCGTTGAGTCCCGGCCATGCTGGACTCGTCAGTTCGTGCCGTCATTTAGCTATTAGTCCTCGATTCACCTGCGATCGCGACCCCGGCCACCCTCGGAGCTGGTGGTCACCCGCGGCGCAATGAGCACTTGCAAGCGCGGCAAGCGCCCGCGGTGCCGTCTGCTGCCCGGCCGGTGTTTGCCGGGCGAACGGTACCCGGTCTGGCGCCAGAGCGTGTCAATCCGCCTGCATGAGAGCTTGACACTGTTCCGGAGCTTGCGTAGGGTGCGCCACTGGCCGCAGGGCGTCGTGGAATGTGAGAGCCACTCCATGAATCCAATCGGCGTCAATTCCTGGGTCTGGGTTTCGCCACCGACCGACGCGGCGATCGCGGAGATTGCGCCGCGGGTGAAGGCGATGGGCTTCGATCTGCTGGAGATGGGCGTCGAGAACCCCGGCGACTGGAACCCCGCTCGCGTCGCCGAGATCCTGGCCGCCAACGACCTCCGCGGGTCGGTCTGCGCCGTCATGGGCGAAGGTCGCGACCTCCTCGAGCGCGATCTGATCGCCTCGACCCAGGAGTACATCCGCACCTGCATCGACGCGGCCGTGATCGTCGGCTCAAATGTCGTCGCCAGTCCGGTGTACACCCCGACCGGCAAGACGTGGCGGATGGACGACGCGGAACGGGCGGCAGCCGTCGCCCGGCTGGTGGAGGGGTTGCGTCCGCTGGCTGACTACGCAGGCGAGCGTGGCGTCTGCCTCGCCATCGAACCACTCAACCGCTTCGAGACGAGCTTCCTCAACACCGCCGCGCAGACGATGGAGGTCGTCGACCGGGTTGATTCCCCGGTGATTGGGGTGCTGCTGGACACCTTTCATATGAATATCGAGGAGAAAGACCAGGCCGCGGCTATCCCCCACGCCGGCGACAAGCTCGTCCATTTCCACGCTTGCGGCAATGATCGGGGTGCTCCGGGCGTCGACCACATTCCGTGGGAGAGCATCACCGCCGCTCTGGGTGAGATCGGTTACGACGGCGCGGTCGTCGTCGAGTCCTTCACTCCGGACAACCAGACCATCGCCCGCGCCGCCATCTGGCGCCCGCTCGCCAAGACGCAAGACGACCTGGCCCAGGATGGACTGGCGTTCCTGCGCGACACGTTTGCCTGAGCGAGTAGCGGAAAGCGGAAGGAGGACAACGGCGAACGGTACCTTTCGCGCTGGCGTGGGCCGGGTCGAGATCACGCCTCCTTTGACCGCGCCGCATGCAAGCTGGGGAGCACAGGTTCACGTTCTGCCCGACGGTGTAGAGGCTGACCTGTGGGCCACCGCTCTCGT
>DASUQU010000038.1:0-31443 GCA_036280495.1 Thermomicrobiales bacterium
TTGCCGGTGCCATGGGGAGCGATCAGGATGCCGTGGATGTCGGCGTACTCGGCGATCCACTTCAGCTCGGCGATGCCACCGACGTCGCAGGGGTCGGGACCGACGATATTGACCGCATGCTTCTCGATGAGATCCTTGAAATTCTGACGACCGAAGATCTGCTCGCCGGTGTGGATCGGCGTGGCCGCGACCCGCGTCACTTCGCGGTACACGTCCGCCAGCACCCACGGCGTGTAGTCGCCGGTGAGCAAATCCTCCAGCCAGAGCACGTGCAGATGCTCGACTGCTTTCGAGAGCCGGATCGCGTCCGGGACCGTCCAGCCGGGACCGCAGTCGAGCGCCAGACCGACCTCGTGGCCGAGGACCTCCTTCATCGCCGCGACGCAGGCGACGACGTGATTGAGCCCCTTTTCAGTCAGCAGACCGCGATCGGGGTGGCCATGGAACGGCTTCGTCTGCGGCTCGCCGTAGTAGAAGTCAGGAACCTCCGAGGTCATGCGACTATGGAAGGCGATCCCCATTTTGATGATGGAGAAGTGTTCGGGGGAGGCTTTCATGCGAGCCATATTCTCGGCGACGTCAGCCGGGTCGTAACCGGTGATTGGGAAGCGCACCGCGCCGTTGTAGACGCGGACCCGATCGCGCACCTTGCCGCCGAGGAGCTTGTAGACGGGCAGTCCCGCGGCTTTTCCCGCGACGTCCCAGAGGGCCATCTCGATTGCGCTGACCGCGCTCCCCCAGGGTTTGAACCCCCCGCGCTGGCGAATCTTGCGCATGACGCGCTCGACGTTCGTCGGGTCTTCGCCAATCAGTGCCGGCTTCAGGTGCAGGACGTGCCATGTGAGGTACGGCTTGTACGACTCGACCTCGCCGTAGCCATCAATTCCTTCATCGGTGACGATCCGCACCACCGGGTTGTCCCCGATCACGGCGCACTTGAGATCGACGATCTTCATAGTGAAACTGCTCCCGTTTGTCACACAGCCGTCGCGCCGCGCTCTGCCAGCAAGCGGCGCTAGCGAGTGATGATGCCGGAAAAGCAGCGCTGATGCGCTTGATGAACAGCAATCCTCGGGCCGACGGTGCGCCCGCGCTGGTTGGGTTAGCCCATCGGCCGCCGCAACACCATCCCCCCGACAGGCTTCATGCCGAATCGCTCGTAGAAGGGCGCGACGTCGGGATCGCACAGGAGATCGACATTTGGCAGGTGACCGAGTTGGTCGAGCATACGCGACATCAGGGCCTGACCGATGCCCTTCCCTTGATAGGCGGGCAGCACTTCAAGCAGCGGAATGAAGCCGCTGAGCACGCCGTCGGTAAGCGCGGTCACGAAACCGACGACCTGGCCACGCTCTACGTCGATCGCGAGCACGACATAGTCGCTACTGGAGAGCAATCGAAGGTGCGTCTCCGGCGAGGGCGGATGGGGCCAGCCGACGAAGAAGCCATTCAAATGCCGGGTCTCGATGTCGTCGAGTGCATGAGTATAGTGGATCACCGCTGCCCCGCCTGATGTCAGAAACGCCGTATCGCGCATGGCGTGATCGGTCGCGCCGGCGGCGCCGGAGAGGTCGACGTCTCGCCACGCCAGGTCCTGCCCTGGCAGAAGGGTCAGATGGGCGCCTAGCTGGCGCGCTCCAGCAGCACGACCGGGATCTGGCGCGTTGTGTTGCGCTGGTACTCCGCGAAGTTCGGCATTTGGGCCGCCATCTGGTCAAAGAGGCGCTGCCGTTCGGCTCCAGTGGGAATCGTGGCCCGGGCGGGGAAGGTCTCAGTTCCGACTTCGACCGTGACCTCCGGATTGGCGCGCACGTTGTGAAACCAGTCGGGATGCGTCGGCGCGCCGCCCTTGGAGGCGATCACAACCAGGCGACCGTTGTCTGTCGTGTAGGCGAGGGGAGCGACTCGCGGCTGACCTGACTTGGCACCGGTCGTGGTCAGGAGCAAGAGGGGCGCACCGGCGAACATGCCGCCAACCTTTCCTCCATTGGCGCGGAACTCTTCGATCAACTGTCGGTTGAAGGCGTTGTAGTCCGTGGTCTTTTCGATCTGCTCGGTGTCAGACATCGTTTCTCCTTGTTCTGCTTGTCGTGTCGGCGGCAGCCCCAAATCGTGCTTCTGCTGTTCCGCTGGGCCGCAACCGCGGCCCGTTGCAGGTCTGCTGGCTGTCCGCCAGCAAGCGGTCCCAGATCGCCGTCAGCACCCGCGTCTCTTCCGGCGTCAATCGGTTGAGGAAGCGACGCCGGATACCTGCCGCGTGCGTCGCGCCTGCCGTCCGCACCAAGTCACTACCCGATTCCGTGAGTGCCGCGTAGGCGCCTCGTCGATCCTCTGCACAGGGGATCCTTTGTACCAACCCGCGCGTCTCCAGGCGCTCGACCGCGCGCGAGAGGCCGCTCGGACTGAGAAGCACCGCGTCGGCCAGCGCGGCCATGCGCATCCCCTCGCAAGGTCGGTTGGCCAGCCAGAGCAGGATCTCGAAGTCGGTCAGGGGCAACCCGTGCGCGGCCCGCAGATCGGCGTCCAGCTCCCGCGCCAGGACGGCGTGGGTTTGCAAGAACCCCACCCAGATTGCGAATTCCTCACTGGAAAGATCAGCCAGCGGCGAACCCGCCGGTCGTGGAGATGCGTCGTCCATGCGAGCATATTAGCTTCTATTGCATGCACACGCAAATACCATTATGACCAGCGAGAGACGCGGTAGGTCCGCGATAGCCATCCGCGGGATACGCTTGAGGGTGCGTACCGTGTTCGATCTGCCTTGAGGGGCTATTCGCGTTCTTGACGCGGCTGGACATATTGGCGGAGCCACGCCTCGAAGGCGTCGATAGCCTCATCAGGATCGTTCGAGCGTTCGGCGAATCGCTCGAACTGCCGGGCGAGGGCAAGTCGATCACCAATGTACGTCAGACCATTCATGCGCAAAAACGTGTTGAGCGCCAGATAGCCGGTGCGTTTATTGCCGTCGATAAATGCTTGCGCCTGCGAGATGCCGACACCTAATAGCGCGGCTTGTCGGACGATATCAGCACCCTCGTAATATGCCGCCATCTGCGGGCGCATCACCGCGGACTCCAGGATTCCTTCGTCACACAGAAGCTTGGCCTCGTCTCCAAGGCGTCGCATCGCGCTCTCGTGGATAGCGATGATATCCGCGAGACTCAGATATTGCGTTGTCTTCATGGATCAACGCCCGGCAAGGTAACGAAGGGCGTCCTCATGCTCGTCTAGCAGCTCATCCACGATTTCCTGGAGTTCGGGACGAAGAATGGGGCGCAGCTCGAGCTCCGTGAGCTGCAGAGCCAAAAGTTGTCCCTCCCGCCAGCCGCGGCGCTCGACCTCTTCTTTCGGCACGGTCACGACATAGCTGTTACCGACCTTGCGCAGCTGCTGCGTAATCACTTGACCCTCCGTTCATAGCAAGCTCGCTAGCGACCGCCGACGGCATCACGTCATATACTGTTTGCTCAGTATATCCTGTAGCAGAGCCGCGGAGCACTATTGCAGGATCGGGACCCCATCACGTGGCGTCGACCAGCTCGATAACCCGAGCGAACTTCGAAATGGTCTCTGGCGTACAGGGATCGAGCCCGGCCACAAAGTGCTGGATGCCGAGCTCCCGGAAGCGCAGGATCGTCGCCGCGATCTCCTCGTCAGAGCCGCGGATCGGATCGGGACGCTTGCCGAGATATCCCGGCATGGCGATGTTGCCACCCGCGGTGCGAACCAGGGTGGACGGATCCCGACCGACCTCGCGGCAGGCTTCGTCGACTGCGGCCATCTCGGATACGATCGCATCGGGGTCCCCATGCCAGACCGTATTCCAGGCGTCGGCGAAGCGGGCGATGATCCGTAGCATGCGGCGGCCGGTGGAGCCGACCAGGATGGGTGCGCCGGTAGGGCGCGGTCCGCGCGGTCGATTGACGGCGTCGCGCGCCTGGAAGAACTTGCCCTCGAAGGTGACGTGTTCCCCTCGCAGCAGAGGATGGATGATCGCCATCGCCTCTTCGAAGCGGGTGACCCGGTGATCGAACGGAAAGCCGAACGCATCGTACTCAGGCTCGTGCCACCCCGCGCCGAGACCGAGGATGACCCGGCCCCCACTGATGTCGTCGATCGTCTCGGTCATCTTGGCGACGAGACCCGGATTGCGAAAGCCGGTGCAGGTCACCAGCGACCCGATCTGTATCCGCTCCGTGGCGCTGGCCAGACCAGCCATGATGGTGAAGCACTCCCAGACGCCACGGTCCTCTTCGTCCTCTGGCACCTGGAACTGGCTACCGGGCTGTGCCCGAAACACGAGGTGGTCGATGATCCAGACTGCATCAAAGCCGGCGTCTTCAGCCGTCCGGGTCATGGCCAGGATGTCGGCAAAGTGGGGCGTGCCACCGAATGCGGAGTCCTCGGCGATCGGTAGGATGACACCGATGCCCATCGGCCGATTGCTGACCGGCCAGTGAATTTCCGCGTCCGCCACTCTGCCCGCTTCGATCCCGTTCCCGCGTTCCGTCATCGGTCTCCCTCAGCACGAGTCCAAGGCCGATGAGTCGCTTGGGACGGTTTGCGCCAGCGATCACCGGAACCCCAGAAACAGCGGAGCCCCTGCTACTAGGGGCTCCGTTTCTCAACCTGGATGATCGTACTCGGGAATCACTCCAGCGAGCGGTCGATCCCGCGCGAGGTCGGCGGTTGCACGAGCCAGGCGCCGCCGAGCAAGGCAAGAACCAGTCCAATGACGACGCCAATGAGTTGCTTCCAGCCAAGTCCGACTCCGCCGCCAGTGAGGTTGATCTGGTCGGCGAAGAGCGAGCCAATCGTCAGCAAGGCGCCAATGACCAGCATGACGGCGGCGATGATACGGATTGCGGGAGTTGCACCGGCTTGTGGTTTCATAGGGATGACTCCGACCGATCGGGGTGCTCGAACGGAAACCCTGGGATGGAATGCCCGCAGTGTCCTGCCAGAAAATCGCTTTACCGTGCGCCGTTCGAGGGTTCCAAGTATATCACGGTACGCCTGTAGTCCCGCGCTCGGTAGGAGGAGCGCAGAGCCGCGGCCTCGTGATCGAGGATGGGACCGGCGAGGGTGACCAGGAAACGAACATTTGTACTATACTTTGGTCAATCCAGGTTTGGAAAGGAGCATGCCTACATGTGCGGCCGATATGTGATCGAAGGCACCACCGAGCTTTCCGAGCGCTTCCAGCTGCGCCAGATTCCAGCCGATCTCTTTCCGGAGTGGACGACATACAACGCCGCTCCGACCCAGCTCCTGCCGGTAATCGTCGAGGACGCCAAAGGCGAGCGGACTGCGTTGCCCATGCAGTGGGGGTTGATCCCGCGCTGGCGGCGACCTGATGGCAAAGCTGGCGTGGCGCCGATCAACGCGCGTGCCGAGACGCTGGACGAGAAGCCGATGTTCCGCGGTCTCGTCAAGGCCAAGCGCTGCATCGTTCCGGCGAGTGGCTTTTACGAGTGGCGGAAGGTCGATGGTCGCAAGCAACCCTATTACCTCACCTCCGAGGACGGCGAGGCCTGGGGCTTCGCGGGGTTGTACGACCTGACCCATGAGGATGAGAACGACGCTGCGGGGTCGTTCACCATCATCACCACCTCCGCCAACTCGCTCGTCGCGCCCCTGCACAACCGCATGCCGGCCATCCTTCGTCGAGACGACGAGGAGGAGTGGGTCTCACGTGATGTGACTGATCCCCTGCAGGTCGAGCGACTTCTGCGGCCCTACCCCGAAGACGCCATGCGCGTCTATGCGGTGAGTCCGGATGTCAACAGCCCGCGTCACAACGGGCCGGAGCTGATCGAGCCGGACGAGGGTGTCGAGGGTGATGAGTAACAGGTGATGGGGTCAGGAAGAACGCCATTCTGTCCCCTGACACCACGAGCGGAGCGAGTAATCCGCCATCGCCCATCACCCGCCGATCGTCGTCTCCACACCGCTGTCGCAGGTGGCGCCGGGCTCCGGGCCGTTGCCGGCGTAGCGGTCGATAAATGCTTGCAGGCGGGGATCGTTCACGTCATCCACGCGTAGCTGCGCCCCCCATGCCGATGCGACGACCGGATCCTCGAGCTCGGGGTAGGGGCTGATCAGGACGTACAGCTGGCCCTCAGCGAGTTCTGCCAGGATCTCCCGATCACTCTCTGGCAGATCTGGTTGGTACGTAATCCAGACCGCCCCGTGCTCCTGGGAATGAACGGCGTTCTCGTTCCGCACCGGAGCGTCGTAGACCGCGCACTTCTGCCAGGATGGGTCGTGCGGTCCGCCGGCTGGAGGTTCTTGCGGATAGTCGACGGGATCCGTCGTGTGCGTCGCCGAGTCGATCTCGAATGTCTCGACGCCCGGGATCGGCGTCGCTTCCACCACGGCCGGATCGAAAATATCAGCGCCCGCGTTCGGCGTTGGGCTAACTTCCTGGGCGACCACGCCGCCTGACAGTGTCATGATGCTAATGCCAAACGCGGTGCTCATTGCCACTACGCGGACTCGAGTTAGGAACGTCACAGGTCTCCTCCACGCGAATACAACATTGCCCTCTGCGCGGCACGCGCAAGATCGTGACCACGCGCAAATCGGCTGGATCAGGCCAGGTGCTGGATGACCGCGGCCCAGGCGACGAGTTGCGCCACGAACGCGGCTGCGAGCGCGAAGCGAGCCGCGAAGCGATCGATCGGGTGCAGGAACCAGGCAACGACAAGAAACATTATCGTGATGAAGAGCGACATTGCTGGGAGGCGCCACAGCACGCTCGGCGGCCCCCAGAGGTCCGGGTTGCCCGCCGCATTCAACCGAAGCACCGTCGGCGAGGGGATACTGCCGATGCGCAGGGCCAGGAGCAGCGCCATCGCCACAACGCTTGCGGCGTTGATGCCGATCAATGCCAATGCCGTCTGGTCTGCTACGAGTGAAGATCCGGCGACGATCCGTGGCACGCCGATCGTGGTAACAGGACGAGCGGCGCGGCCGCGCGCACCCGCCGTGCTGGACCGGGTGCGCCGTGCCGCTCGCCGGGCCCCGGATGCGGGTTCGCGCCCCCTTCGCATCGAAGGTGGTTGGCGTCGCTCGCGGAGCGACGAGCTCGATGGGTCGATATTGGGCTCGGACCGCGGCGTCTCGTCGTCTCCGCCACGAGGCGCTTCATCGATTTCGAGCTGCCACGCCTCGGCGCTGAGAGGATCGTCAGCAGGGAGAAAAGGATCGTCATCCGCCGCGCGCGATGAACGAACCGAGGGCTCGAACTGATCAGCAGCGATGTTCCGCGTCGGCAATCGCGGCCGGTCACCGGTCAGCGGCCGGTATGGATCGTACGGAGCGATCGGAGGCGCTGGCGGCAAGGAAGAGCGTCGTGACGAGCGCTCCTCTTCCGTCTCCTCGTCGTCGGAATCGTCGTCATGGGGACCGGAGCCGCGACCAAGCTGGGACATCGCTCCCGTTCCTGTTTGGCGCGCGGGGCGCGCGCGTACCTACGACCGACGATGTCGTGGCCCGGAATTCAGGATAGCACGGTCGATTCCGCCGCCTGCGCGAGTGCTACCCGGACGGCGTGCCAGCGATCAAGATCTCAACTGGTGTTGCCGCTGGAGTCCCCAGGGCCGGGACTGGTGTCGGTGCTGGCAATGCTGGCGCTCCCACCGGAGCCGTAAAGTCGCGAGCGAAGGGGGTAGGCGTCGGTGGCAGCGTCGAGGTCACGGTCAAGCTCGCGCGCTGATCTTCGAGCCATCGCTCTTCAGCGTCCTGCTGCAGGCGGTTGATCTGGAGATCAGTCAGTGGCCGATCCGGATCCCGCTCCATGACCTGAATCACGTGCCATCCGAACTCCGTTTCGACGGGATCCGAGATGGCCCCCGGTTCCAGGGCGAAGGCGGCCGCGGCGAACGGCGCGACCATCTCCTCCCGGGTGAACCACCCGAGGTCGCCACCATTTGCCGCCGTGCTCTCGTCGGTCGAAAGCTCCCGAGCCACGGCCGCAAAATCTTCGCCGCCCTCGGTCACCCGGGTGCGAGCAGCCTCGGCCTCCTCCTGCGTAGGAAGGAGGATATGCGCCGCATGGACCTGTGGCGCACTCTGCTCGACAGTTGTCGCCAGCGCATCGCTGACTTTCTGCCGGGCCAGCGCGGGCGCGGCTATCAGTCGCTGGTAATCCTCCTCAGAGAGGTGCGCCAGGGGAAAGACGTCGTTTGCAAACTGGGCAAATCCCGCCTCGGCGGTGGCACGTGCCTCCGTCGGGTTCGGTGTAGCCGCCGGGGCTGTGGGCACGATGTCCACTGGCGTGGCGGCGGGTGTCGCTGCTATCGATGAGGCCGACCTCGGTGTGGCGGCCACCGGCGCGCCTGAGAGCGGCGTTCCCGCGATCGGCGACTCCACTGGAGTGGCAAAGAGTGACGCCGCGGTGCTCGTGGCCATCGCGGCTCGCTCAACGGTCAGTGTGGCCGTTGGGCTGGGAGCTATCAGCGGTGCGCCCGGCGGCGCGAAGCGGTTGAGGGCGAAGGTGCGGATCTCATCATCGGTCATCTCCAGCCCCAAATCGTCAATACCGTGGAGATAGATCTGGTCGTCGATCATTTTCTCGAGCGATGCTGGATCGACGTCGGTGCTGCCCCATACGGTGGGGAACTCAGCGAGCGATTGCTGAGCAAGCGCGAGATACTGGCCCTGCTGCTCCGGCCCGACGAACTGCGCGAAATCCTGGAACTGAAGGGCCTGTTCGTAGAGGTCGACTGCCCGCGATTTCCAATAGTCCTGGCGAGAAATCGTCACGGATCCAACCGTGGCCAGGGTCTGGTTTGGTTTGACGATGAACTCGTAGATGAGCCCGCTCGCGAGGACGATGATCGCGAGGAGACCCGCCGTGGCCACGCCCCAGCGGACCATGCGCTGCCGGCGCGCCTGGATTTCCCGCCGCGGCACTCGCCGCTTCGGAGTCGGGCGCCGCGTGGGCGCTGGCCGGCTTCCACCTCGGAGTCGTGCCCGCGCCCGGGCGATCCGGCCCCTGATCGAATCGTTGCCACGTCGCTGCATGCCTGCCGTGCTCCCGGTCCGGCATGGCGCCGGGTTGTCCGGCCCAGCGACCGGAAGGTGGCGCGTGCCGGGGGATGGGGACCCTCACCCTCCCCGGCACGCTGGTGATCGTGCGTCCCCGAATCCTGTCGACTACCGGGTCGCGGTGGTGAAGGGCAGGAGCGCCACGTGTCGCGCTCGCTTGATCGCGACCGTCAGCGAACGCTGGTGCTTGGCGCAGGTGCCGAGCTTGCGCCGCGGCTCGATCTTGCCTCGCTCGGAGACGTATCGCCGCAGGCGCGGGGTATCCTTGTAATCGACTTCCCCGACGTTGTCGACGCAGAATCCGCAGACCTTGCGCCGCCCGCCGAAGCGACCACCACCGCCCCGGCGGGGTCCGCCTCGGGCGCCGCCCGCGCCACTTCGGCCACCAGGACCGCGTCCAGCCCCGGGACGGTCATCGCCCCCAGGACGCTCGCCCTGTGCGCCGCCACCGAATCGGGTCCGCGGCGCTTCGCCATCCGGGCGACCCCCGCCGTATCCCTCGCCTCTCTCCCGGGGTTCGTTATCACTCATGTCGTCCTCATGTTCCTTGTGCTACTCATCGACGTCCGTTCTTGCGGCAAAACTTCCGTCCTAAAATGGCGGTTCGCTATCGTCCCAGGGGACTTCTTCGATCGACCCCGGCTGGTCATCCTGGTCCGCTCGGCCCTGTGACCGCCCGCCGGCCGCACCCGCGCCCGCGGCAGCGCCATAGCCGCCACCCCCGATGCCACCCTCGCCGTCGGCACGGGAGCCAAGGAGTTGGAGCTCGTTGGCCGTTACATCGAGCGACATGCGTGTCTGGCCTTGCTGATCCTGATACTCGCGAGGCTCCAGGCGCCCATCAACGTAGACCTGCTTGCCCTTCGCCAGGTAGCCATTCTGGGCGAGGCGATCGAGCGATTCGGCCAGACCCCCCCAAGCCGTCACCCGGTACCAACTGGTCCGTTCCTGTTGCTGTCCCGATTGGTCATTGAACCGGCGGCTGACAGCCATCGTGAACTGAACATTCATCCGACCGTTCGGCGTGTATCGGGTCTCAGGATCGCGACCGAGATTCCCCACGAGCGTGATCTTCGCGATACCGGCCATGCTGAACTCCTTCGTTGCGCGGCTATGGTCCGTGCCCGAGGGCTACTCGCCCTGCTCGTGTGCGGCTTCGTACTTGGTCGGGTTGAACCCGGCAGCTTCCGCGGCCTCCGTGCTCGCGAAGCAAAATTCTGGCACCGTCCGCTTGTATGAAGGCGATCCCGGGCTGTGATAAAGCTTCGACGTCGCATTGCCCTTGATTGGGTAGTCCTCAGGGCATTCGCCGGTCCCATCGCCGCGCACGGCCCCTGCCGGTAGGTCCGCGTCCGCTTCCGCCGCCGGGACCTCATCCGCAGCTGTCTCAGTGGCTGCCGTGTCAACCATAGCCAGCGCGGCTGCGGCATCCGCCTCGAGTTGCTCGCGCTCCGCGATCGCTTCGACTGGCTCGATTGCCAGCTCAGCGCCTGACGCCTCGAGGGCTTCCGCCTCTGCGGTCAGCTCATCGGTGCGAATCTCGTCCGCTGCCAGCCGCATCGACGTGTCGACTGCGGCCTCGGCGGCGTCCAGTACCTCTGTCCGCGCTTCCTCGGCGGACACCGGTTCGAGCGCGCTCGTTGCTTCACCTGCCTCCGGTTCTGCCGTCGTCGCCGCGGCCTGGGATGCGGCATAGGCCTCCGCGGCATCGTCCTCCGCGGCGGCCGCCGCGGCTTGGGCCGCGGCATACGCCTCGGCGGCCGCGTCTTCGGCCGCGATTTCGGCGGCTTCGACCTCCTTCGGGTCGACGGGCTTCGGTTCCCAGGCGAGGACGATGTAGCGGATGAGCTGGGTGTCGAGCTTCAACTCGCGCTCGAGATCACCAACCCGGGTCGGGCCGAGCGTAAAGTGCCAGACGGTGTAGTAGCCGTCACGCACATCGCGGCCACCGGACCGGATGGGATAGGCCAGACGTCGCCGTCCCCATGGCGAGTCTTGCAGCGTTTCGATGAGCTCTCCCCCGGCCGCGGTGATGAACCCGGAAATGCGTTCGAGCTCGCCTGGAAGCGATTCCTCCGCGATGTCCGGATGGAGAATCGTCATCAGTTCGTATTTTCGGGGCGCGCGTGCTTGATCGCGCAACGGGGCCTCCTTCCTGTGGGCTTGCCCCGCTGGCATCGCGGTGAGGTTGCGCGCTCACCCGGCGTACGGAGCAGAAAGGCTCACATCAGATGTCCACCGGCTCATTGCCGGCCAACCACCAATCGTACCATAACGGCGAATGGCCATTGGCTGAAGGCTTGGGGTCATCTCACAACTGACGATTCGTCTTGCCGTCCTCGGCCGAAAGCTAATAGCCAATAGTCAATGGCTCTCTAAGCGGTAAGCGTCAGACCGAGGATCTCGCTCAACTCGCGCAAGGTGCGCTGCGCGTCGCGGACGTCATCCTCCTCAGGAGCCTCGAGAATATCCGTCCCGATCTCCTGCAAGACCTCGATGGCGATGGGCGTATTGAGGTCATCATCGAGTGCGTTGAAAAACCGGTCACGCAGGTTGCCGACGTCGAGCTCCTCCTCGATGCCGTACGCGGGAAACTCCGCGGCTTCGATCAGGTCGTCCGCGACGCGCACCCAGCGTTCGAGCTGGGCGTCCTCGAAGACCCACGGGCTGCGGTAATGGTTCGAGAAGAGATAAAGCCGCAGAGCGTCGGCCGAATAGTCCTTCAACGCGTCGCTGACGAGGACGAGGTTCCCGAGCGATTTGCTCATCTTCTCGCCGTTGTACCCAACCATGGCGACGTGGACCCAGGTCCGCGCGAAGGGCTCGACGCCGAACGCGTTCTCGGACTGGGCGACCTCGGACTCATGGTGGGGGAAGATCAGATCGGCGCCACCGCCGTGGATGTCGATGCTCGGTCCGAGATAGCGGCTGGCCATGGCCGAGCACTCGACGTGCCACCCCGGCCGGCCGGATCCATATGGTGAATCCCAGGATGGCTCGTCGGCGAGCGACTTCTGCCAGAGCACAAAGTCGAGCGGATCGCGTTTGTTTGGGTCGTCGGGCGTGTTACCCCGCTCGTTGGCGATGGGCAGCATCTGATCACGCGGAATGTGGCTCAACTTGCCGAACTCCGGATCGCTGCTCACCGAAAAGTAGACGTTGCCGCCCCGCTCGTAGGCGTGGCCCTTGTCAATGAGTGCCTGAATGATCTCGAGCATCTCGGGAATGTGGTTCGTGGCGCGAACGTAATGATCGGGTTCCAGCCAGTTCAGGTCGCGCATGTCCTTGAGGTAGCGAGCCGTTTCGCGGTCGCCCAGCTCCTTCCAGGTGAGGTCGACCTCTTTGGCTTTGCGCAGGATGTCATCGTCGATATCGGTGACGTTCTGAACGTAGGTGACATCCCATCCTTTGTGGCGCATGACTCGGACCAGGATATCGAAGGTGAGGAAGGTGAAGGCGTGCCCGATATGGGTCGTGTCATACGGTGTGATGCCGCAGACATAGAGGCCGACCGTGCCATCTCTCGGGGTGAAGCGCTCGAGCCGCCCCGACTGCGTGTTGAAAAGCTGCATTCCCCCCTGCTCCGCTCGGGTCGTCCTCGCCACGGAAGTGTCCTGTCAACGATGGGCTGAGTATATCGCCAAGGTGCCATGGGCTATCGGCTGTTGGCTATTGGCCATAGATCAAAGATGACCAGACGACGAGTCAGCCAGTCATGAGTCGTAAGTCGTGAGACACCTGGAGCCAATAGCTGATAGCCAGCAGCCGATAGCCCGCCCCCGTGTGGTAGATTCGCGGCATGCCCCGGACCCAGCTCACCGAGTCGGATCGCGCGTGGACGAGCCGTCTTCAGAGGGGATAGCACCGGTGACGTTCCAGCCGCGTCCGCTCCGAGCTGGCTCTCCCGTGCGAGCGGTGGCTTTCGCCTTCATCGCCGTCATCCTGCTGGCCGGCTGCTCGGGCATCTCCGCGCCGACGCCACTCATCGCCGAATCAATGCCGACCGCGACCCCCACGCCCTCACCCGCCCCGATCTCTCTCCTGACTCCGAGGCCTGAGCGCTGCGCCGGCGGCCGCCTGCGAGTCGGCGATCTGGCGGCAATTGGCGACGAGTGGGGAGCAGGTGTGCAGTCGGCGATCGAGACCGCGCGTGCGTGGCGTCCGGACGCTGTGCTGGTGACCATGCAGGTTGGCTGCGCGCCGCTGGAGGCCGGATTTCGCTGGCAGGGGACCTTTTATTCCCAGACGGCGCAGTCGTTTTTCTTCAGTGACACCGGGATGACCGAGCCAGCAGAGGTCGATCCCGCCTCGGTCCCGGCGTTACCGATCGACGAGGTGAATTTTCGGGAGCTGCATCTGGCGGTGGCGCGGGCCGGATACAGCGAGGACGCTGAGCTCAATCCCGCTACTGGGGCCACGGTCCGCCTCAATGCGCCAACGGATCCCTTCGGACCACCGGGAACTCCCCAAGGATTGGTCTACTACGTGGCCATCATGGGCCAGGGCACCGTGCAGGACCTGTTCGTCAGCAGTCCGGAATGGAAAATTCACTCGTATCAGGACAGGGGTTGAGCCATGGCATCCGCGAGCGACGCAGTGGCCCCGGAAGTGGAAGCCGTCGTCGCCGCGTGCCTGGAAGTCCTGCGCCAGAAGCCGTCCGCCGTGGTCACGGATATCGACGGGACAGTCAGCCCGATCGCCCCCACCCCGGCCGAAGCGATGGTCGATCCTGGGGCCAAAGCAGCACTGGCTCTGCTGGCGGAGCGATTGACCGCAGTTGCGGTGGTCTCCGGCCGCGCGCCGCACGACGGGGAGGCCATGGTCGGTCTACCTGAGCTGATCTACGTCGGAAACCATGGTCTGGAGCGCATCGCGCGCGGTACCCCCTGGACCCATCCGGTGGCCGCCGCCGCCCAGCCGGCCATTGCCACCGCGCTGGCTGAGATCGAGAGCGCGGCACGGGCCGCGGCCGACGTGCCGTGGCTGCTGGTCGAGAACAAGGGGGTCACCGGCACCATCCACTATCGTCTGGCCCCCGATCAGATGGGGGCGGCCGCGCTGCTGGAGCCGGTGGCACGCGCGGCTGCGGAGCGGCACGGTCTGCGCCTCACGCTCGGTCGCATGATCTTCGAGGTGCGCCCCGCACTAGCGGTCAACAAGGGGACTGCCATCCGCGATCTCGCGCAGGATCTCGATCTGCGCGGCATCGTCTTCTTTGGCGACGACGTGACGGACGTCGACGCCTTCCGCGCGTTGCGCGAGCTGCGAGAGGTAGGGGAAGCGGCAACGCTTCGTGTCGGCGTGCTCGGTCCGGACACATCACCGGCCGTACTTGCTGAAATCGACATGAGCGTCGATGGTGTCCCCGCCTGCGCGGCGACCCTGATTGCCCTCGCCGCGCGTCTTTCGGAAGAGACCGAAGGCGCATAGAGCGCAGTGGGGCCCTCCTCGAGATCGATCAACGGCCGGCTGACAGGGCCGGACTGAGCAAGCAGGGAGACCAGGGATGCCGACGTTCCTCCTCGCCGTGACAATGATATTGGGCATGGTTAGCGGATTGTTGACGCCCGGCGCGTCACCCGTAGCGCTCCAGGTCGCCCCATCGCTCTTGGAGACAGCAGAGATAGCCGTTGGCGGCGTGCCGCTGACCGTTGAGCTGGCCTACCAACCGGCGGACAGGGCTCTCGGGCTTAGCTACCGCGAGGGACTGGCCCCGGGTACCGGTATGCTCTTCGTTTTCGAGGAACCGGCGCCGCGATCCTTCTGGATGCGCGACATGCAGTTCTGCATCGACATCATCTGGATCGAGAACGGTGTGATCCAGGGAGCGGCGGAGACCGTCTGTCCCGATCCACCCGGCACCACCGACGCCGACCTACGCTCATACGTCTCCCCCGTGCCGGTCACCTACGTCCTCGAGGTCCCGGCCGGCTGGCTGGACGCGTACGGGCTCGGCGTCGGCACGCCAGTTGAAGGGTTGCCCTCGCTGGTGATGCAGTGAGCAAGGAGGAGGCGTTCGCGATGGTCGAGGTCAGCCGGGAGCCGTTCGGCGAGATCGAGGGGAGGCTGATCGACCGTTTCACCGTGGCGAACCGGCACGGCCTGCGCGTCGAGGTTATCACGTACGGTGGGATCATTCGCGCCATCTGGGTCCCGGACCGGGATGGTCAGCTCGCCAACGTCACGCTCGGGTTCACCGATCTCGCCGGGTATCTGGATTACAACGACCCGTACTTCGGCTGCATCGCCGGCCGCTATGCCAACCGCATCGCCAGGGGCGTCTTCACGCTCGACGGCGAGACCTATCAACTCCCGACGAACGACGGGGCTAATCACCTCCACGGTGGGGTGCGGGGATTCGACAAGCGTGTCTGGGATGCCGAGGAGATCCGCGAGGATGGCGCGGCTGGCGTGCGGCTCACCCGTGTGAGTCCAAATGGTGAGGAGGGCTACCCCGGGACGCTATCGGCCGCGGTGAGCTACCTCCTTGATGATGACAACCGGCTCCGAATCGACTATCGCGCCGAGTCCGACCGCCCCACGATCACCAATCTCACTAATCACACCTATTGGAACCTCGCCGGGGAAGGAACCGGGAATATCGAAGACCACGTGCTGCAGCTGGCGGCCAGCCGCTACACCCCCGTCGACACCTCGTTGACGCCAACCGGGGAGCTGGCCTCGGTCGCCGACACCCCCTTCGATTTCACGACCCCAACGGCGATCGGGACGCGTATCCGGGAGAGCCATCCGCAGTTGCTCATCGGCCGCGGGTACGACCATAACGTGGTGCTCGACCGTGAGACCGGCGACTCTGTCCTGATCCAAGCCGCAATCTTGCGCGATGCCGGTAGTGGCCGCTCGTTGACCATCTGGACGACCGAGCCCGGTATCCAGTTCTACAGCGGAGGCTATCTCGACGGCACGCTCGTCGGTCCCAGTGGCCGCACCTACCGCCAGGGAGACGGCGTGGCGCTCGAGACGCAGCACTTCCCTGACTCCCCGAACCAACCTCAATTCCCTTCGACCATCTTGCGGCCGGATGAGGTCTACACCTCGACGACCGTGTTTGCCTTCGCGACCTGAGTGCACCGACACGGAGAACGTGTCATTTTGAACCCGCCGGAGACTAATCTCGGTGCGCCGCAACCCCGCCAGTCAGCCGAGATGCTTCGTTCCTCAGCATGACACGATGACGATGTGGCAATCCTAAGCGCGGCAATTCACCCAATCGGAGCAGGCTCCGTCACGTCATCATCTCCCACCGGTACTCTCCCGAGTCCAATCTCGGAGCCAAGCGCCTCTCGGAGCGCGCGTTCGACTCGACCCTGGGTCGCCGCCATGGTGACGTCGCCCCGGGTCCGTTCCAGCACCGCGCGTAGGGCGTCAGTGGTCCGGCGCAGGCCACCGGTGATGGCGTCCGGGAAGTCGACCGTGACGAGCGCGGAGTAGATGTCGTCCATCATCCCAAGCAGGTATTCGGCGCGGGGCAGGTCGTTCTCCCGCAGGCGGTCGAGCACCTGCCGGCGCAACTCCGACGCGGCCTCGGCCATGGCATTGAGATAGGCGGCATCCTCCACGCCCAGCTCTGCTGGTTCGGGCAATGGCCGGTTGGCGACGATGGCCAGGGCAATGGCCGCCTCGGCAGCCTCTTTCATGGCGTCCTGCACGTACCCTGCCCAGTAGATGCTCGGGTACGGTTGCAGCTCCCCGGCGAGCGTCATCATCCGGTCGCGCGCCTCGGCCAGCAGCCGTTCAGCCTCGTCGATCTGACCGCGATGCGTGGCGCGCACGCTGTTAGCGGCCAGCCGGGTGATTTGGCGCCCTTCGCCAAGGGCCCGGTCCCGCGTGGCGGCCAGTCCCTCGAAACGGCGAACGACGCCCTCGGCAATGCGCCCGGCGGGTGAAGCGGTCGACATTGTTCCTGCGTCCTCCCTTGGTCGGCAATGGAGCCGCGATTGCGTGCGGTGCAATCGTATGCGTTCCCCGCGCGGAAGCGTCCGCTGAGCCCCAATTTGCACAACCGTCATGTGGCAGGCACTATGGCGCGGCGTTACGCGTCGCGGGAGATTGCAATGCATCGTCGGACACTCCGCCTCCTCGTCGCCTGGTCGGCTGTCCTGGCACAGATGCTCATCCCGGCGTTCGCTGTGGCGCACGATGCCACGCCGGTGCCGGAGGCCGCCGGATGCACCGCCGGCAGCAGCGGTATCGGCGACCCGTACTTTCCGCTACTCGGAAATTCGGGTTACGACGTTCAGCACTACACCCTTGATCTCGACCTCGACGTTGCCGGCGCGTCGATCTCCACTGGACGCGCCACGATCGAGGCCGTCGCCCTGCTCGACCTCTGCACCTTCAATCTCGACTTTCGCGGCCTGGAGATCGACAGCATCTCGGTCGACGAACAACCGGCATCGTTCTCCCGGCATGACGGCGAGCTAACAATCGAACCCCGCGCTCGATTGAAAGCGGGAACGCGCTTCACGACGGAGATTGCCTACCACGGGAGACCGATCGGGCAGGAGGCGCCCACTGTGCTCACCCTGCTGGGCGACATCGTCGGCGCCGCCTTGGCCGGATCCGAGCAGAAGCCAGGTCCCGAGGAGGGCGAGCAATATGGCTCCGGCTGGTGGTCCGGACGCGAGGAGATTTTCATCGCGGGTGAGCCTGCCGGCGCGGAATCCTGGTTCCCAGTTAATGGCCACCCGGCCGACAAGGCGACCTACACCCTGCGCCTGACCGTCTCCGAACCCTATTCCATCGTCGCCAACGGCATCTTGACGGAGACCATTCGCACCGAAGCCGTGACAACGACCGTCTGGGAGTCACGCGACCCGATGGCGAGCTATCTCGTGACCCTCCATGCCGGGAGACTGGAGATCGACGTGCACGAAGGACCGCGGGGACTGCCGATCCGCACCGCCTTTGCCGCGTCCGTCCCGCAAGGTCAGCGGGTCATGTTCGCCCGCATGCCCGAGATGATCGACTATTTCGAATCTATCTTCGGTCCCTATCCCTTTGAGGCGGCCGGCGGCACGGTCGTCGGGGCGCCGATCCTCTTCGCGCTCGAGACGCAAACACTGTCGACCTTCGGTGCGCTCCCGTTGGTGGACAACTCGTCGCTCACGGGTGACGAATTGGCCAGTATCGAGGCCATCGTGGCCCACGAGTTGGCTCACCAGTGGTTCGGCGACGCCGTCAGTCTGCTCCGCTGGCAGGACATCTGGCTCAACGAGGGGTTCGCGACCTACGCCCAGATCCTCTGGCTCGAGCACACGGAAGGCGTCGTGGCCCGGAATCACCACGTGGCGTACATCTACGCGTTCCACGCCACACTCAATCCGTTCCAGGATCCCGGCCAGCTCGCCACGCTCAACGCCCGAGACGTCATCGAGGTCTATCGCTCGTTCAGCCGTCGCTTCCTGAGGACTGCTGTTGGCGAGCAGTTTGTGCGTGACTACCAACAGGGGTTGGGAGCCGCCACCGAGGCGGACCTGGTGAACATCGCCAGCGAAGAGGGGCTGGTGCAACTCACGGCGCTCGGTGTCACGGCGGACTATTTCCCCGGCCCTGCCGCGCGCACCGGCGATCCAGGTCGAGGCGAATTGTTCTCCCCGTCCATCGTCTACGAGCGTGGCGCGTTGACTCTCCACGCGCTGCGCTTGCGTGTCGGCGACGAGATTTTCTTCACGATTCTGCGAAGCTGGACCGAGCGTTTCCACAACGGGAACGCGACCACCGAGGACTTCATGGCTCTCGCCGAGGAGATCAGCGGTGAGCAGCTCGATGACTTTTTTGAGTCCTGGCTCTTCAACCCCGCTCTGCCGGAGCTGCCATCCCCACGCGATGCCAGCGCGGGACCGGCAATCCCGAACCCTGACTAAAGTGCCGTAAGGAACAGATCTCATCGAGAGCTCCTGCTCTTTGCGCGGGGGTCTCGTCGGAAGTCCCGTCGTCTCCCTCTTGCGTCCAGATCAAAGATCGCATACCGTGCGCCCCGTCCTGGCACAGGATTCTCGAGGAATGTTCGCGATCGCGAGGCAGTGGGGGCTCCCCTCTTCACGGCGTGCCTTTTCTCGAGAAGGACGCTATCGATGTCGAGGAGACCACCATGGCCACAACGCTGGAAAAGCGCGGTTCATTTTCGTCTCTCCCCTGGAGCTCGCTCGATGCCGCGATCGGCGGCGATTTGCTCCTCCCGGATCACTCCCATTACGAAGAGGCCCGTCGCGTCTGGAATGGGATGATCGACCGCCGCCCGGCAGCCATTGCCCGTGCCCGCACGACGGAAGACGTCGTGGCGGCCGTGAACTTCGCCCGCGAGTACGGGCTCGAGATCGCCGTCCGCGGCGGCGGCCACAACGCCGCCGGTCTCGCCGTGGTCGACGACGGACTGGTGATCGACCTAACAGAGATGAACCAGGTGGAGGTCGATCCCGAGCGCCGTATCGCGCGGGCCGGCGGTGGCGCCACGTGGCGAGACTTCGATGCCGCCACCCAGGAGCACGGGCTGGCGACCACCGGCGGCGTGATCTCCACGACCGGGGTGGGTGGTCTCACCCTCGGCGGCGGCCTGGGCGTGCTTATGCGCTCGCGTGGTCTCGCCTGCGACAACCTTATTGGCGCGGAGGTCGTCCTCGCCGACGGGTCGGTCGTCCGTACCAGCGAGACGGAGTGGCCGGAACTGCTCTGGGGCCTGCGTGGTGGCGGCGGCAACTTCGGCGTCGTCACCGAATTGGAATACCGGCTCTATCCGCTCGACGGCATGTACGCCGGTCTCCTTATCTACCCCCGGGAGCGCGCGGTCGAGGCGCTGCGAACCTATCGGGAGCACACTGCTGTGGCCCCTGACGAGCTGAACACCTTTATCGCGATGCTGAACACCCCGGAAGGCGTTCCCGTCGTCGCCTTCATCCCGGCGTTCGCTGGCGATGTCGCTGCGGGGGAAGCCGCCGTTGCCGGGTACCGAGCGATGGGGGAGCCGATCGCCGACCTGGTCGGTCCCATGCCATACGTGGCGCTGCAGCAGATGCTTGACGAAGGGTTCAAAGCGGGACCGCACGTCTACTGGCGATCCCATTTCATCACTGGCATCCCTGACGAGGCGATCGAGATCATGGTCGCGGCCGCGAACGCGGCACCCTCGCCAATGAGTAGCGTCTTGGTCGAGCATCTTGGTGGTGCAGTGGCGCGGGTGGGGAAGGATGAGACTGCCTTCGATCACCGCGACGCTGAGTACAACTTCGCGGTCATCGCGGTCTGGACTGACCCTGCGGAGGCGGAGGCGAACATCGCCTGGGCCCGCCAGCTATGGGACGCGATGCAGCCTTTTGCCCGCGGCGTCTATGTGAACTATCTCGGCGTCGGTGACAGCGCTGAGCGGGTGCGGGCTGCCTACAGTCCCGAGAAATACGCCCGGCTCGCCGCGCTGAAGCGGGAGGTCGACCCGAACAATCTCTTCCACCGCAACCAGAACATCCCGCCGGCCTGAGGTCGATCGGAGGGGCGCGGCAGCCATGCCGCGCCCCTCAAGAGTTTGACATTCCGCGCGGATCTCGGGTATCTTCGAAAGGCTGTGACCGGGAGTAGTAGATCCCTTTTGCTAGCGAGCCGCCGGGTGGTGCAAGGCGGCAACTGGGGTCGAACTCGCCCGTGAGCCGCGACGGTGAACTGGGGATTTGTCCTCTTCACACTAGTCGTCGCCGGGTTGCCTCCGTTAGCGGGCCACAGAGTGGATCGCAGCCGCGCCGGGTCGTCCTGGGGCTGTAGCTCATCCGGGAGAGCGCAACACTGGCAGTGTTGAGGTAAGGGGTTCGAGTCCCCTCAGCTCCACCAGGACCCACGGCCAGCGATCAACCAGGGTGGTACCGCGGAGGCGCCCAAGCCTTTCGTCCCTGACCGGGACGAAAGGCTTTTTGTATGCCGGATAGGGAATTCAGATGACGACGAAGACCGCAACAGTCACACCCGAGACCATCGAAGTATCGATCGGCCTCGACCGCACGGAGCGTTACGATCCTGCCGTAATCGAGGAGAAGTGGCGCGAGCGCTGGGAACGGGACGATCTCTACTGGGTCGACGACGACGCTCCAGGCGAGAAGTGGTACTCGCTGACCATGTACCCCTATCCCTCCGGAGTCCTCCACATCGGCCACTGGTATGCCTTCGCTGTCCCCGACGTCTATGCCCGCGTGCAGCGGATGCGCGGCTACAACGTCCTCTTCCCGATGGGCTTCGACGCCTTCGGGCTGCCCGCGGAGAATGCCGCCATCCGTCACGGCATCCATCCTGCGATCTGGACCTCCGAGAATATCGCCGCCATGCGCCAGCAGTACCGGCAGATGGGCGCCATGATCGACTGGAGCCGGGAGGTCGCTACCTGTACTCCCGACTACTATCGCTGGAACCAGTGGCTCTTCCTGCAGATGCTGGAGCGAGGACTGGCCTACCGGGCCAAGGGCGCCGTCTGGTGGTGCCCGCAGGACCAGACCGTGCTCGCCAACGAGCAAGTTCTGGAGGGGAATATCTGCGAGCGCTGCGGCGCGGAGGTCTTCAAGCGCGACCTGGAGCAGTGGTACTTCCGCATCACCGACTACGCCGAGGAGCTCCTGCGCGACACTGAGGCGCTTGACTGGCCTGAACGCGTGAAGACGATGCAGCGCAATTGGATCGGCCGTTCCGAGGGGGCGCGTCTGCGCTTCATGCTGGAGACCGGTGACTCTTTAGAGGTCTTCACGACCCGACCGGACACCGTCTGGGGCGCGACGTTCATGGTGCTGGCGCCGGAGCATCCGCTGGTAGCCAAGATCACGATCCCCGACCGCCAGGCGGATGTTGACGCCTACATCGAGCAGGCGCGACGGCAGACCGAGATCGAACGGATGTCGACCGACGAGGCTCGGGCACGGACCGGTGTCTTCACCGGCGGCTACGCCGTGAACCCCGTCACCGACGAGCGCATCCCGGTCTGGATCGCAGACTACGTCCTGATGGGTTACGGCACTGGGGCCATCATGGCGGTGCCCTTCGGCGACCAGCGCGACTTCGAGTTCGCGCGTGCGTTCGATCTGCCGATCCGCGCCATCGTCCAGTCCGAGGATGGACCGGAACTGGACCCAGCCACCATGACCGAGGCCTACGACGGACCCGGCGTCCTGGTCAACTCCGGACCGATGACCGGCAAGCGAGTACCGGAAGAGCTGCCGCAGATCATCCGCTGGCTGGAAGAGACCGGGCGAGGCAAAGCGGAGGTGACCTACCGCCTGCGCGACTGGCTGATCTCCCGTCAGCGCTACTGGGGCACGCCGATCCCGGTGGTCTACTGCGACGACTGCGGCATGGTCCCGGTACCGGAAGACCAGTTGCCGGTGGAGCTTCCGCTGGACGCCGAGTTCACCCCCACCGGGCAGTCGCCACTGGTCACGCACGAGGGGTTCCTCAACACGACCTGCCCCCGCTGTGGCGGCGCCGCGCGACGCGAGACCGACACCATGGACACCTTCGTCGATTCGTCCTGGTACTGGTTTCGCTACACCTCGCCCCGGGAGGACGAGGGCCCGTTCGATCCGGAGGCGGCCGCGCGCTGGACCCCGGTCGATCTCTATTGCGGTGGTATCGAGCACGCCATTCTCCACCTGCTCTACGCTCGCTTTTTCACCAAGGTGATCCGCGATCTGGGGCTGATCGAGCACGGGGAGCCGTTCCTGCGCCTCCGCAACCAGGGCATGATCCTGGCCGAAGAGGGGACCAAGATGAGCAAGAGCCGGGGTACTCAGATCGCCCCGGATGAGCTGGTCGCCCGGCACGGCGCGGACGCCCTGCGGCTGCACCTGATGTATCTGGGTCCCTGGGATCAAGGTGGACCCTGGAACTCGCGCGGTATCGCCGGCATGGAGCGCTTCATCCGGCGCGCTTACGGCCTGGTAACGGAGACCGGCGCCGGGCCGTTCGACCAGCCGCTGCCGGAGGCTGAGACCACTCCATTGCGCCGCCTGCGCGCGAAGGCGATCCGGCGAGTGACGACCGACCTCGACGAGTTCCAGTTCAACACGATGGTCGCCGCCTTGATCGAGTACGTGAACGAGCTGATGAAGCTGCGGGAGACCGCGCTGATCCACACCCGCGACTGGCGAGAGGCGCTGGAGACCCTCGTGCTGCTGATGGCGCCCAGCACCCCCTACGTCGCCGAAGAGCTGTGGGAGCGCCTGGGCATGCCCTACTCCGTCCACCATCAGAGCTGGCCGGACTATGACCCGGCCCTGACCCAGGACGACGCCGTCGAAGTCGTGGTCCAGGTCAACGGCAAGGTGCGCGACCGCCTGCTACTGCCGGTCGATCTCCCTGAAGCCGATGCGCGAGCGCGTGTCCTGACTCAGCCCAAGATCACTGAAGCCATCGCTGGCCGCGAGCCGCGCAAGGTGATCTACGTACCGGGGCGATTGATCAACATTGTGGTGTAGAGCGCGCCGCGCACTCTGTGTCATGCGGTGAATGTGTCATGCGGACGAAATTGCGGGAGGAATCTCGTCGTTCCTCGCCCGCGTCCATCGCGGTGACCTGATTCCTCGCTTATGTGGATGACATCGTTGGCGCGCCGCTCTAATCCCGCTGATCCTCAATCATCAGATTGACCGGCTGAAGTTGATACGAGGCATTCTTCGGGTCCCGTCGCTCCAACCGCAGCGCGATGACTCATCAGGGTGTGCGTCGAAAAACCGGTTGGACAGGATGTGAAGCGTTTGATAGCCTGCCCGTGCTGAGCCTCCGCTAGAGCGAAACAGTCCCGGGCTATCGGCGAGGCGTTCTATCGGAACGCACGTCAGACAGAAGGCCCGTCAGGACCCGCGGGTTCGCGCGTGACGGAGGCGGTGCGCCGTCGCGCGGTGCGGCGGTTGGGTCTCGGTCGGAACTCGGAATGGAGGTCTGGACCATGGTTAGCTCGGACAAGGTTTCGGCGGCAACAGAGCACAAGGTTTCACGCCGCCGTCTCGTTCGGGACTCGGCGCTCACGGCGGGAGCGCTGGCGCTCGCGTCACAGATCGACACCAAATACGCCCTCGCGCAGGACGAGGGGCCGGTCAAGATCGGCTGGCTCGGCGACCGGACTGGCGACTTCTCAGTCGTCGGCGTCCAGAAGTTCAACGCCGCGAACCTCGCCGTGAAGGAGCTCAACGACGCGGATGGCATTCTCGGTCGCGAGGTGGTGCTTGTCGCTGAGGACGCGCAGTCGGACAACCGGCGCTATCAGGAGATGGCGCGCAAGCTCATCCTGCAGGACAAAGTTGACGTCTTGCACGCCGGGTTCACCTCCGCCTCGCGCGAGGCAATCCGTCCGATCGTCGACCAGAACAAGATGCTCTACTTTTACAACAACCAGTATGAGGGAGGCGTCTGCGACTCCTGGGTTTTCCCCACTGGTTGCGTACCCGATCACCAGGTCGTGCCTTTCGTGCCGGCCGTGATGGAGCTGTTCGGCAACCGCTTTTACACGATTGCCGCCGATTACAACTTCGGCCAGTTGACCGCCGACTGGTTCAAGGTCACTGTCGAGGCACAGGGTGGGGAGATCATCGGCGAGGAGTTTATCCCGCTCGACGTCTCCCAGTTCAGCACCTCGATCACCAACATCCAGAACGCGGCGCCGGACGTGTTGGTCGTCCTCCTCGTCGGGATCAAGCAGTCCTCCTTCTACGAGCAGAAGAACGCAGCCGGCATGCAGTTGCCGATGGCGACGACGATCAACATGGGACAGGGGTATGAGCACCTGCGCTTCCCGCCGCCGGCGCTCAACAACATGTATGTGACGGTCAACTTCATGGAAGAACTGGCGGAGGACCTCGGCACTGACTTCCCGGACCGCATCCGTGCCCTGTATCCCGACGCTGAATACGTCGGCATGGAGGCCGCCGCTGAGTTCGAGGGGATCAACCTCTACGCGATGGCAGCCGAGCTGGCCGGCACGACGGAGAAAGACGCCGTCCGCCAGGCGCTGGAGACGAACATCACCTTCGAGGGGCCGGCCGGCCCGGTGACGATCGATCCGGCCACACACCACACGATCCGCAACATCTACCTGGTCCACGCTGACGAGGAGCACAACATCATTCTTGACGACACATTTGAGGCGGTCCGGCCGGACTGGCTGTCGAAGGATATGGGCTGCAACCTCCCCGAGAAGCCGGACAACACCCAGTACGAGCCGTCGTAAGACGAAAGTCGGAGGTCGGAAGTGAAGGAAGAAGACGCCGGGTAGGGATGACGTCTTCGTCGCCCGCGGCTCGTCCTACTTTCGACCTCCGACCACCGACTTCTTGGAGCAAGCCGTGCTCAACGGTGTCTTCAATGCCTTCTATCAGTTCGAGGTCAGCTTCTCCTTTCTCTTCCTCTCCGCCATCGGCCTGGCCGTCATATTTGGCATGATGGGTGTCATCAACCTCGCTCACGGCGAGTTCATGATGCTCGGCGCCTACATCACAACGATTGTGGCTACTCACGGCGTGCCCCTCATCGTCGCCGTTCCTCTCGCCGCCCTCGGCGTGGCGCTCTTCGGGGCAGTCGTCGAGATCCTGGTTGTACGCCGGCTCTACGGCCGTCTCCTCGACTCAGTGGCGGCGACCTGGGCGGTCGGACTCATCATGAGTCAGGGCATGCTGATCCTGACGGGGCCCTCGATGCAGGGTGTCTCATCGCCGTTCGGCTCGTTCGCCATCGGTCAGACGAGTTATGCCTGGTATCGGGTCTTTCTCGGGGTCGTCTCGCTGGCGCTGATCGTCTTCCTCTACCTATTGTTCATGAAGACCAGGTACGGGCTGCGCGCTCGTGCCACAATCCAAAATGCCCCCATCGCCCGGGCGCTGGGCGTCGACACCGCCCGGATGTATACGGTGACCTTCGCGCTCGGCAGCGCGCTCGCCGGACTGGCCGGGGGGTTGTTCGCGCCGACGGCGACGATCGTCCCCTTCTTCGGCACCAACTACATTGTCGAAGCGTTCGTCACCGTCATCGTCGGCGGGGCGAACGCCTTGATCGGGACGCCGATCGCCGCCGCTCTCCTCGGCGGCATCGCCGCCACGCTCGGCACGGAGTACGGGCTCTACATTGCCCGAGTGGGACTCCTCCTGGCCACCATCATCGTCATTCGGGTCCTTCCGCAAGGCGTTACCGGATTGATCGACCGCTGGCGGATGCGGCCGATTGAGTCGAGGTCCACTCGATGAGACGGGGCGCTTCACTCCTGACCGCGGAGAACGTCGCCTTCGTTATCTTCTTCCTCTTCTTGCTCGTCTACCCGATAACGACTGACGAATTCAGCCTTCTCAATACCGCCTACTTCATGGCGATAACGCTGATACCGCTCAGCCTGGCCATGATCTGGGGCAAAGCCGGAATCCTGAGCTTCGGGCAGACGGCGTTCTTTGGAATCGGCGGTTATCTCTACGGCATCTACACCCTCAACGTGCTCGGTTCCGGGGCAACCTGGATCGGCATTTTGGTCGGGGTGCTGGGTGGCGGGATCGTCGCCGCTGTTCTCGGCTGGTTCATGTTCTACGGCGGCATCAACGACGTCTTTGTCGGCCTGACGACGCTAGCGTTGACCCTCGTGCTGCAGACGTTTATGGCTCAGACCGCGGGCGACGAGTGGATGGTCGGCGAGGCCCGGCTGAACGGGTACAACGGGATGTACGTGCCCCAAATCAGCGTCGGCGACATGCCACTTTTCGGCCGGCCGCTCTACTACCTCTATTTCGTCTTCCTGATCGGGATTTATCTCCTCCTGCGCTGGCTGGCCGCCTCCCGCTGGGGATACGGTCTGCTCGCCCTCCAGGAGAATCGGCCGCGCACCGAGACTTTCGGCTACAACGTCCGGCTGATGCAAGTCCAGGTTTTCGGTCTCGCCGGGTGCATCGCTGCGCTAAGCGGCGTCCTCTACGCCTCCTGGGGGAGCTACATCGATCCCTCGTCGATGGGGCTGACCGCCGCCATTACCCCGGTCATCTACGTCGCCATCGGTGGCCGGCGTAGTCTCACGGCGGCAATGATCTCATCGATGATCCTGATGAAGCTCTCGCAGTCGCTGGCTTCCACGGCTCCAGAGTACGCGCTTGTCATCTTTGGGCTGTTAGCGCTCCTGGCCGTCCTCTTCGTCCCGGAGGGCTTCATGGCTGCAGCCTTCAACGCCATCGACCGCTGGCTCTTCCGGCGCTCGGCCGTAGCACCTGCTCGGGAGGCGGGCGACGTGGCGCCCGGCCCGCGCCCAGGTGAGCTGACGTGACCGATCCGGTCGCCCCGAAAGGACCGCTGCTCGTCCTCAAGGACGTCTCGAAACGCTTCGGCGGGCTGCGGGCGGTCTCCGACCTCAATCTGGCCGTCCGTCACGGCGAGTTGCGCTGCCTAATCGGCCCTAACGGCGCCGGCAAGAGCACCGTCTTCAAGTTGATCATTGGCTTCGAGCGCCCGACGACTGGCACGATTACCTTCGACGGCGCCGTCATCGACCGCTGGCCGAGGTGGCGCCGTGCCCGACAAGGATTGAGCGTCAAAATGCAGGTCCCCGGCATTTATCCCGAACTCTCTGTCCACGACAACATGCGCGTAGCCGCGCAATACCATGTCAAGAGCGGGCAGATGGAGGAGGCGATCGACCGCCTGATCGCGCGCGTCGGCCTGACAGGGTTGGAGCGGGAACTGGCGAAGAATCTCTCCCACGGCCAGCAGCAGTGGCTGGAGATCGGGATGGCCCTCTCGGTCAACCCGAAGCTCCTCCTCCTTGATGAGCCGACAGCGGGGATGGGGCCGGGAGAGACCGAGGCGACGGCGCGCCTCGTAGAGTCGCTCAACGCGGATGGAGTCACGATCATGGTCATCGAGCACGACATGACCTTCGTCCGCCAGATCGCGCGGACAATCACGGTGATGAACCTGGGGCGCGTCTTCGCGGAGGGCACAATCGCCGAGATCGAGGCCAACCAAGGCGTAATGGATATCTACCTTGGCCGCACCTAGTTCCCGTCCACGATCGTTGATCGATCCTCATCCGGCCCCACTTGCGACGGCCGGAGGTTCTTCGATGCTCAGCGTTTCCCAGATCACCGCCGGCTACGGACGGACAATGATTGTGCGCGACGTCAACCTTGCCGTTGGGTCTGGCGAGATCGTCGCCATCGTTGGGCGCAATGGGGTCGGAAAGACTACCTTGATGCAGGCGATCATCGGGCTCCTCCCGCTGGCGCACGGCGCGATCCATTTCGCCGGGAGAGACGTCTCAACGGCGCCGGCCAACGACCGGGCGCAGGGAGGAATGGGGTATTTCCCTCAGGGACGCGGTATCTTCCCCGGTCTGAGCGTCGCGGAGAATCTCGAGATGGGCGAGTTGATCAACGCCCGAGCCGGGGGAGAGCGGCCGCTCGACATCGCCTATCAGTACTTTCCCCGCCTTGCCGAGCGGCGCGACCAGCGTGCAGGCACCCTCAGCGGCGGCGAACAGGCGATGCTGGCGATCGGCCGGGTTCTGATCGGGCAGCCCACCCTAATGCTTCTCGACGAGCCGTCAGAGGGGTTGCAACCGAACCTCGTGCAGCAGATCGGCGACGACATCAAACGGATCAACTCCGAGCTGGGCACGACGGTGCTCTTTGTCGAGCAAAACATCGAGTTGGTCATGAACCTGGCCCAGCGGGGCTACGTGATGGATAAGGGGCAGGTCCGTGCCGAGCTGAGCGGTGCCGAGGTGACGAACCAGAACGCACTCATCCGCTATCTCGCCGTGTAGGGGAGGAAGGGCGCCATGCGGGAGATTCGGCAGCAGGGTCCCTATCACTACGTCTTCAGCCGCTACGTCGACCCGATCGCCACTGTCCAACCGGGCGAGACAGTCGCCATCTATACCGACGACGCCTTCGAGAGCCAGATCACCAAACCGAACGACCAACCCTCGCAGATCCTCGGCGCCTACCTCAATCCGCAGACCGGTCCGATTTACGTCGAAGGTGCCGAGCCAGGCGACACCCTGGCTGTGAAAATCGAGAGCATCGAGCCGACTCGCGATTGGGCGGTCAGCGTCTTCGTCCCCTTCTTCGGCGGGCTGACCAGCACCAAGCTGACCCGTATGCTGCAAGACCCCTTGCCTGAGAAAGTCTGGCTGTACCAGATCGCGGATGGGTGGCTCACCCACAACGAGCGGTTGCGTTTCCCCTGGCGGCCCTTCATGGGCACCATCGGCACCGCCCCAGAACTCGAGGCGCTATCGGCACTGACTCCGTTCGACCATGGCGGGAACATGGACGTGCCGGACGTCAAACCCGGCAACACCGTCTACCTGCCGGTGCGCGTACCCGGCGCACTCTTTTTCACTGGTGATTGTCATGCCGGTCAGGGTCAGGGCGAGCTCTGCGGCGTGGCGCTCGAGATCACCGCCCGGGTGACGCTGACCTTCGACTTGATCAAGCAGCGGCCGATCGCCTGGCCGCGCATCGAGAGCACGGACGAATTGATGACCGTCGGTAGCGCCCGCCCCATGGAGGACGCTGCCCGTATTGCCTACACGGAGCTCATCGACTGGCTGGTCGAGCTGGGCTGGGACCGCCTGGAAGCCTACGAGGCCCTCACCCAGATCGGTGACCTCTACGTCGGCAACATGGTCGACACCTACTATTCCCTCGTCGCCAAGATCCGCAAGGAGTACGCGATCATTGGCGGGTGATGGGGAGCTTCCCTCTGAGAGCCCTGTCTTGAACCTCCTGCGATGAGCGGCGTCCCGTCTTCGTGTCATCCTGAGGAACGAAGGATCTCGTCCGATAGCTCGCACGCGGACGCCCCGAGCGAGATTCTTCGCTAGCGCTCAGAATGACACAACTTTCGGACCACGTTTGTTGTGATTGGGAGCGAGATGTGACGACTGAATCGGTGATCGCCGTGGAGGATGGCGAGGCGATCACCTGCCTCCTCTCCGAGCGGGAGGCCGCCATCCGCGGCGAGGAGCTTGCCGCCGGGCTCTTTGCCGCGGTCGAAGGGGTTGCGGAGCTTCCGGACGGCTATGGGTATCGCTTCTCTGGCGATGGCGCCCAGCTCGAGCCGCTCCTGGCATTCATTGAAGCGGAGCGCCGCTGCTGCCCCTTTCTCACCTTCGAGCTTGCCTTCGCCCCACATGGGGGCCCAATTTGGCTACGGCTGCGTGGCTCCCCGCAAGTGAAAGCGTTTATCGCCGAGGCGTTCAACAGCCGGGTCGCGCTGGACTATAGATAGGCTGGGGCCACGCTCGGATCTCGGCTGGCAGGACTCGAGTGTCCGAGAGACCGCTCGTCAAACCCGTTTCAAGAATGAGCGGCCCGCTTCGGTTATGGACCGCTCATTCCCCAAACGATCCCCGACTCGCTGATTGTCAACGGCTTGGGATCTTATCGCGGCATTTGCGACGTGTCCCAGGCCACCTGGAGTTGCTGCACCTGGCCCCGCGAGGCACCGACTTCATCAAGCACCGGGTGCAGAATGTCCTGATGGAACCGCTGGAAGGCGTCTTCCGACTCCCAGACGTTGAAGGTCCACCATCCACCGTCCTCCGCCGTCGGTCCCTCGGCGTGATAGAGGCCGCCGGTCGGAAACTGGCCGCCGAGCCGCTGGTTGATGCGTTCGGCGACGCGTTGAGACGTTTCCGCGGGCCCCGCCGGCCATTGGGTGAACAAGGCGACGGCCATGGTGACTCCTTCCTGCGTGCTGCACGCACGTCCATAGGCCCGATGCACACTTGGTGCGAATCCGACAGCCATTCTAGCGCTGCTGCCTCCGCGCTTTTCTGGTCCACCGTCGCCGGAGATAGCAGCGCCGTGCGCTCCTGTGCGAGTTAAGATGTTTGACAAGGCAGAGCAAGAGAGAAATTGAGCAGCCTGCAGACCACTTCCCCGGAGCTTCCCGTGCATGCAACCAGTTGTGAAACCGGCTCTTGACATGGGTAGGATCCCTGTAGAATCTCCTCTTGATTGGTAGCCAAAACCATCACCAGCGATGTCCCGTCCGATCGAACAGATGTCGGAGGCGCAGATGGATAACGAGCCGCAGGGTCGCAAGCCGCCTGCTTCCAGCCGGGGACGCCTGCCGTACCCCCTTCACAAAGTGGCCGCGGCCATTGCCCCCTCCGACACGGACGGCGTAGTCGCCGCACTCGAAGAAGTTGGCTTTGCCCGGGACCGGATCGAGGTCGTCACCGCCGACGACGTGCCCGGACTGGACGAGCCGGTCGGTGGGACTGGCATTCGCGGGTTCCTTACTCGGTTCAATCTGAGCCTGGGGGACGACCTCGACGAGCTCGAGCAGGCGCGGCAAGAGCTCATGTATGGGCATGCCCTGATCCTGGTGATGGTCGACGGGATGGCCGAGCAGGAGCGGGCGCACGCC
>DASUQU010000039.1:0-8151 GCA_036280495.1 Thermomicrobiales bacterium
GGAGCCGGTCGAGCAAGCGAGTAAGCCGGGTGACCTGCTCACAAACCGACTGCAGGGAGCGCTCGGTCCGTGCCGGGTCGGGATGCTCGTGGTGGCTCAGTCGATGCAGGGCGACCTGTGCGTGGAGCGAAAGGCAGGCCAGTGGGTTTCGCAGCTCGTGCGCCGCGATCGACAGGAACTCATCCCGCACTTGCAGCGCGGCGTCGGCGGCCAGGTGAGCCTCTTGCTCGGCCGCCAGCGCGCGCCTGAGCCGTTCCTCTGCCTGTTGTCGTTCGGCGATCTCGGTCTCGAGCGATCGTGCCTTCCGTTGCAGCTCCGCAATCGCCCGCAGGCGGTCGCTCGGGGTCGGGAGCGCCACATAGCTTTCGGCGGGAATGACCTGGGAGTGCGCCACGCAGACATCGGTAAAGAGCTCCTGGTGGACCTCACCACCAAAGTGATCGATGGGATAGGCGCAGAAGAGGGAGAAGGCATACGCCGGGTGAGCTTGCAGACCGTTCCAGAGTTCTTCCAGGCGCAGAGCGGCAGCGGGTTGACCGTCCGCGACCAGGAGCGCGACCATCTCCCCGAAGACGCGCACGTGACGCCCGCCTTCCGCCGCCCGCGCGATGGCGTCGCCGATGACCTCGAAGAAGCGCTCCGCGTCGACCTCGCCATCCACCATGAATCGCGAAAGGGTCTCGGCGGCATCGAGTGAGTGGTAGGCGTTGTGCGTGCCCGCGGCGTCGAGCAGACCGCGCGACTGCAGTCGCTCCACAATGCCCGCCCGGTGCTCCGGGGTGGCAACGACAAGCGCCGCGCCATCCGCCAGGATGGCGTCGGCACAGAACGTGGCTACCTCGTCGAGGAGAAACGCGTCCGTCTCATAGAAGCGGACGACATGCTCGGCTGCCTGCATGGGAATGCCATTAGCACAATCCGTGCCCAAATCTGGTGTGCAGGTCTCAACCTTGGTGTGGTGCGTTGGCTCCGCGACCTTGATCTGTGTCGCATCAATCTCTGCGCATTGGGGAAGGGTACGTCGATCCGTCGTCGGTGACTGGGACCGTACGGCGGGATCGTGGAGCTCCGGTTCCAACGCGTCGAGAATTGCCTGCGGTGGCGCGAAGGCTCGTGTACCAGTCATCGTCCGTATCCGCGCTAGTCACCCATAGCGCGTTCGGCTACAGACCAGATGCGCCGCGTTTGCGCGGGATCTCCATTGATGGAGGGTCCCCTGGCGGCCAGCTCCTCGAGCCGTCGCTCCAATCGGGCCAGGGTCTCCTTCATCTCGTCATCGCCATCCCGCGACTCGGGACTTCCCTTGAAGATCAGGAAGGACGTGAGGGCGACCATGGTGAAGAGCTGGAGCATTTCCGATTGCCAGTTCTCCAGGGTCGCTCGCGCCCAGTTCCAAACATAGCCACTGTCACCGAAGATCTGGGCGACTTGGCCGTGCTCGCTCTGTTCCGCGACAAATTCCTGCCAACCGACGATCGTCTGCCCGATCCAGAAAAGCACGAACAAAGCAAGCAGGACCCAACCCAGCGCGTAATCCCGAAAGACCTTCATGCCGCTCCCCTCTGTTTCTTCCACGTCCCCCAACCCGGTATGGCGTACCAGATCGATGGGCTGGCTATGAATCGCGGGGTGCCGATGAGAAAGCAGGTGATGTGCCAACCGCGCCAATCGCGGCCCTGCCATTGGTCCTGATAGTGACGGGACCGGGAGAGGTGCGAATCGGCCTGCGTCGCGCGAATTTTTAGCTGCTGTTAGCCCCTGCCGATGCGCGGCGCTTGGCATACTGGCGGCGCATCTTCACCTGGCTGCCGCAGCCTTCCATGCTGCACCAGCGCCGGCTCCCATTCTTGCTGCCGTCGTAGAAGAGCCAGCCGCAACCGTAGGGATTCTCACAGAGCTTGATGCGGCGGAGATCGCCCGTCGTCAGCAGTTCGACCGCCGAACGCACCACAGGCCAGAGCAGTTGATCCAGGCGCCGCTCATCCGGTCGCCAGTGCCACGTGAGGCGCTCGTCATCCGGGACCAGAGTTGCTGCGGACATCGCGTCCAGATAGGCCCGCCGCAGCAGTTCCAGATCCTCTCGATCCGGGTCGCGCCTCGTCGCGATGGTGAGGAAGAGGCGGTGCAGCGCGTCGCGTAATGCGAGCGCCCGGCGCAGAGCCTCACGTGCCGCTGGTTCGTCCGCGTCGGCATGCGCGATCAGCCGCGTCGCGGTGGCGTCGGCGATCAGGCCGGCATGTTCTCCCCAGCGCACGAGATCAGGGTAGGACGTCAGGAAATCCTCGGGTCCGTGGCCGGGGCGGTTTTCGATCGAGTTGACGAAATCGAGGCACGGCGCTCCCCCGAGCAAGCGGAGATCCTGGAGAGCCATTCGTTGCGACGGCATCACAACCACCTGTCAAGCATCCAACCCCCGAACCTCAATCTATCTATGAGATTACCACCGAAATTCATTTTGGTGGTGGCATGGCTTGTGCAAAGCTATCTACCATCAATACTGTTTTTAGTGGTGGACAGGAGCGCCGAGGATGGCGATATCGACCAGAGAACGTCATCGCGTGTTTGGCGGCTGCATGCCAAGACTGTCGCTCGGTGGATTGTCGCGGTACGCGGACTTCCGTCGGTTGTGGGCGGCTCAGTCCGTGTCATTGCTCGGTTCCGAGATTACGGCGCTGGGACTACCGCTGATGGCGGTCCTCGCTCTGAATGCATCCCCCGTACAGATGGGATTGCTCGCCGCCGCAGGTACGGCGCCATTCCTGCTCTGCAGTCTCCCGGTGGGGGTCTGGATCGATCGCCGCAGGCGGCGACCGGTGCTGATCGCGGCCGATGTTGCTCGGGCTGGACTCCTGGTGTCGATTCCGCTCGCGGCATGGCTCGGCATCTTGCGCATCGAGCAGCTCTACGCCGTGACGTTTCTCGTTGGCGTACTCGGCGTCTTCTTCGAGGTAGCGCACTACGCCTACGTGCCCTCGCTCGTGGGCCGCGAGTCCGTGGTCGAGGGCAATAGCAAGCTCCAGATCAGCTATTCCGCCGCGGAAGCCGGCGGACCGGGTGTCGCGGGGTTGCTCGTGCAGTTGATCTCGGCGCCGGCCGCCATCGCGATCGATGCCCTCTCATTCCTGGTCTCCGCGGTTCTGCTGCGGCGGATCGAGGCGCCCGAACCGCCGGTCGAAACCGAGACATCGCGCGGTGTACGCCGCGACATCGAAGCCGGTCTGCGGGCGTTGCTCGGACATCGCTTATTGCGTCCGATCGTCCTGGCCTCCATCACCGAAAGTATCTTCCTCAAGGGAATCGCGGCCATCTTCGTGCTCTACGCCACGCGTGAGCTCGAGATCAGCCCGGTCATGCTCGGAGTGATCCTGGCGATCGGCGGCCTCGGCGCCATTCCCGGCGCCCTCCTCTCCGCGCCCGCGGCAGAGCGTTTTGGCGTTGGCCCGACCATCATCGGCGGCTGGCTGATCGCAATGGCGGCTTGGCTCCTGATTCCACTGGCGACCGGCCCGCTCGCCGCCCCGGTGCTGGCGGCGTGCATGTTGCTCAGTGGCGTAGCGGGAACGATCGTCAATGTGCAGCAATGGAGCCTGCGCCAGCTAGTGACGCCCGACGCGCTGCAGGGGCGGGTCACCGCCAGCCATCGCTTCCTCGTCTACGGCGCCTACCCGCTTGGGGCGTTGCTCGGCGGCTGGCTCGGCGCAACACTCGGTCTGCGGCCAGCGATCACGCTCTGCGCGCTCGGGGCGCTCACGGTGCCTGTATGGGTCGCCGTTTCACCGTTGCGGCGGTTGCGCGAGCAACCAACCGCCGGCATGGCGTGACGGAGACCGTTACGACATGGTCCGCCGCGCCATCTGAGGCATTGCACCGGTGGCGCTCGCCGCACTCTCCTCGTACAGTCCGCGTCGTGGGTAGTCTCGGTCACCGGGAAAGCGGTGAAGGAGGCGGCGATGCACATCCCGGGGTTTGCGGACCTGGAGCCATGGGACGTGGTCAAGGGTGCAGTCAAGAGCTTCCTCGACGACGACATGATCACCTACGCGGCGGCGTTGTCCTTCCACCTCACGCTCGCGCTCTTCCCCTTCATCATCTTCCTGCTCACTCTGCTCGGCGCATTGGGATTGTCGGATTTCTTCGACAGAGTGCTCGTCCAGGCCCAGGCGGCGCTCCCGCCGGATGCATACGAACTCCTGGCGCGCGTCATTGGTGAAATTCGCGGACAGCCGCGGGAAGGCTTGCTCTCCGTCAGCATCCTCTTCGCGGTCTGGGCGGCATCGACGGGGATGCGCTCGGTGATGAATGCGCTCAACGCCGCGTACGACGTCGAGGAGACACGGCCGGCCTGGAAGCGCTACCCCCTGTCGATCATCTATACAATTGGTCTGGTGGCCGTGGTGATCGCAGCGGCGGTATTCAGACTGATCGGCCCGTGGGCGGCGCAGCGGTTTGCCAACCAGTTGGGATTGACAACGGCGGTGGCTAAGGTCTGGACCTGGCTGCGCTGGCCGGTGGTGGTCCTGCTCTTGCTGCTGGTGGTTGCGCTCATCTACTACCTGGGTCCCAATATCAGCCAGCCGTTCCGTTACGTGACGCCGGGTTCGGTCAGCGCCGTTGTCGTCTGGATCCTTGCCTCGATCGGGTTCTCCCTCTATGTCGAGAATTTCGGTAACTATGGCGCCACCTATGGCAGCCTGGGCGGGATGGTCGTGCTGCTCCTCTATTTTTTCGTCTCGGCGGCGGTGCTGCTGTTCGGCGCGGAGGTCAACGCCGTGATCCACCCGGCCCATGGGCCACGGTCGGAAAACGTCACCCCCGGGCAGTGAGCGTGTAGCGTCGAACCCGCCGCGGTCCGGCGGATGTCATAGGGCCGGCAGTCTCGGCAGAGACAGCAAAACGCCGACAAGTTCCGCGCTTGCGCGCGAGCCTCGTCGGCGTCTGCTGCGCCGCCCACTTTAGGGATTGCTCCCCTCCGCGTTCAGCGTACAGTGAACGTACACCCTCCGTGCCCCGTTGTCAATACCCCTCTCGGAGAGAAATACGGTGCGTCAGTTGACGGTAGCGGCGGATGGGAGTGGATCTCCGGTTCGTCTGATCCGGCCGGGGAGCCGGATCACAAAACCGCCGGCTTCGGCGATGAGATAGATGAGCATCGGCACCGTCAGGAAGAGGGCGAGGAAGAGGTGTATGGTCAGTTCTTCCCATCCCGAGCCGAAGCGCGCGTAGACATAGGCCGGGTAATACGCCAGCCCCAGGGTGGTGCCGACGAAGACATAGCCAAGACCCCGCCGGCTTGGCCACAGCGCCACGCTGGCGACGATCGGGATCAAGTACCAGGGGTAGAGGTTGGTCAGAAGGAGGGAGAAGAGCATCAGCGTGTCGATGACACCGGCCTCCATGACTCGCCCCCGGGCGACGGCTGCGGCGATGGCCAACGCGAGGGCGACAAAGACCACCGTGCAGGCCCTGGTCACCAGGGCCCGTCTGGCGGCCACCGAGGGGAGCCCGAACGGGCTCTTGGTCTGCCAGGCTGGTAGCGTCGATGACTCGCCTCCAGGTGAGGACGAAGCGCCGCCCCCAATGGCGACGAGCGGGCCGAGCCCGGACGAGACGGAGCGGGTGCTCACAGCCTGCTGAGCCAACGACAGAACGGAGACGTGGTTCATCTCCTGGGATTTCGCGGTTCCCTCCCGCAGCCCGTCGACCATAGCACCGTCAGCCCAGTAGGGCATCACCGAGAGCACGACGACGAGCAGCGCGAGTGACCCGATGAGCGCAATCCGTCGCCACCCCCAACGGTCCCGCAGTGTGACGGCCAGGAGCAGTGGAGCCAGGACGATCGTGAAGAGTTTGACTAAGGCCGAGAGTGCGAAGAAGGGGCCGGCGAGGACCGACTTGCGGTGGAACGCGACGAGAGCCGCGACGAGGAACAGGGTCATCAGTACGTCGTTATGCGCGTTCCCAACCCCGTCGAACAGAACGAGTGGATTGGCCAGGAATAGATAGACGCCGAGCCATCCGGCGCGGTCATCCTGGCGGGATCGGTAGATCACGAACCCGGTCAGGGCCAGCAATCCCAGGTTGAACAGTTTCAGGGCGCCGAGCAGCCCGATGATGGTTTGGAACCCGACCACCGCAACCGGAAGCCCATAGGCGATCAGCCAGACGGGTCCATAGAAGAGAGGAACATCGACGAGAAAGGCCGGCAGGGCGAAGGGGTCGTCGCGATACCCGGCAAAGGTCACCAGGTAGGGGTTCTCGCCGTAGCCGTAGGCGAGTTTCAACTCGATCATGTAGTTGAAAACGTCCAGCGCGCCAACCGGATAGACGAAGAGATTGGCTATCGCCGGCAGACAGATCATGGCCACGATGGCCCATTTCGCACCCGGTGACACGCGTTCCTGGCGAGAAATGAGGAAGTAGCCACCGGCGTAGATGGCGCCCATCAGGAGGAAGAGGAGGAGGGTGCCCCGCAGAATCGGCGAGGCAAATCCTCCCGGGATCTTCTCGAAGGCAAAGTGCGTATTCGTCTCATTGGCCGGCAGTGAATACCACTGCGCGAAAAGGCTCCAACCGGCCGCCGCAACGACCACCAACAGCCAGAGCATGCGATCGGCGGCCGACATGACGAATCGACGAACGGACCAACCGGATGTTGTGTATTGCTTCTTGAGAACCTGCGCCATCCCAACCCATCACGTGCTCATGCCGCGGTTTCAGGTGCCCGTAAAGTGGAAAAAGACTCGCCGGCCAAATTGCCTGTCGGCAACTGCCCGAAGACCACAGGGCGGGCCAGATCATCCTAGCCGGTGGGCGACAGTTGCAGGATCCGCGCCAGGTCTGCCGTCCTGCGGTTGGTCACTCGTGCGCCGGTGATGTCGGGCTCTTGCAATTTTGGGCGTTTGCGGCCTGGACCCCATTGTGCAAGCAGGTCCGCATGGACCGGTCCTTTTGTCCCCTCAAGCTGTAGTGTTCACTCGTTCTACCTGGGTAGTCCTTGCTGGCCTCGCGCTCACCTTCGGCGCGAGCGGTTGCGGAGGCGCCTCGCCCGACACCCGCGTCGCGGAAACGCGGATTGCTCTCTATGGCACCCGGACGCCGACGCCACTGGAGACGGCGCGGACGGTGATCGCCATGGGAACGGTTCCTCCGTTGGACCCGGGGATCGCCGCGGCCCTGACGGCGGAAGCGTCGCTGAGCGTCGCGACTCCGGAGCGGGGGAATGTCGCAACACACATGGCTCAGCATTTCGAGGGCCCCTAGGGCGGTCTACGGCGGAAGACTCCAGGTCTCCTGGTCATGATCTCGTCAATATTCGCTACGGGTCAACGACACGCAGTCCAACCGGTCCCGCACTTGCTCCACCGTCGATGATCACAGCGGCGCCGTTGATGTACTCGGCCAGGGGTGACGCCAGCATCAGCACGCCTCGCGCCACGTCCTCCGGCGTCCCGGGGCGCCCGAGTGAGGCGGCGCTGCGCGCTCCTTCCCGGTAGGCGAGGGAGAGGTGCCGGCCACCGTCCGCGACGTCGATGTACCCCGGAAGGACGGCGTTGACGCGGATGCCGTACGTTCCCAGTTCCAGCGCCATCGCTCTCGTGAGCATGATCGTGGCTGCCTTGGACGTGGAGTAGTGTGACCAGCCCCAGATGGCCCGTTGCGCGGCGGTCGAGCTGACGACGACGATCCGTCCAGGTTTACCGGCTCGGACCATCGAGCGCGCCGCAGCCTGGCAGGTGAGGAAGATCCCTTTGAGATTGGTGTCGATGACCCGGTCCCATTCGGCCTCGGTCAGCTCGAGGAAGGGCGTGTTGGGGTAGAGGCCGGCATTTGCGACGACGACGCCCGGCGTACCCAGCTCTTCCTCGAGCCTGGTGACAAGCGCCGAAATGGCGGCGGCATCGCGGACATCCGCCACGTACCCGCGGCAGGCAATCGACTCTTGCCGGAGCCGTTCACAGGCGGCCTCAACCCGATCCTCGGTCAGGTCGTTGAGGCCGATGGTGGCGCCGCAGAGGCCGAGGGCCCGGGCGATGGCAAACCCGAGACCCGTGGCCCCGCCAGTGACGAGCGCGATCTCGCCGCTGAAATCAAGCGGAATCGACACAATGGCTCCTAGAGCGTGATGCGAACCTCGTGTCATTCTGAGCGTCA
>DASUQU010000040.1:0-5455 GCA_036280495.1 Thermomicrobiales bacterium
CTCGGCTACATGTCCTTCTTCACCAAGGCGGTCGTCGGCGCCCTGAAGGCGTTTCCGGAGATGAACTCCGAGCTGCAAGGCGACGAGCTGGTCTTGAAGAAGTACTACGACATCGGCATTGCGGTCAGCACCGAGGAGGGGCTGGTAGTGCCGGTGATCCGCGATGCCGACCGCAAGACCTTTGCCGAGATCGAGCAGGAGATCTCGGCACTGGCAACGAAGGCGCGTGAAGGCACGCTGGCCCTTTCCGAGATCCAGGGCGGCACCTTCACCATCACCAATGGTGGCATCTACGGCTCGCTCAACTCGACCCCGATTCTCAACGTGCCGCAGGTCGGCATCCTCGGTATGCACGCCATCCAGGAGCGCCCGGTAGCGCGGGACGGCCAGGTGGTCATCCGCCCGATGATGTACCTGGCCCTCTCGTACGACCATCGCGTCATCGACGGCGCGACGGCAGTGCAGTACCTGGTGAAGGTCAAGCAGATGATTGAGGATCCGGAGACGTTGCTCATCGAGGGCTGAGACGGTCCGATGGCAAGCCGTCCCGTGCAGATCCTGAGTATCTTGCTGGACATCTCCAGGTCCTGCTGATCTCAGTTTGAGCGCACGAATCGGCATGTATCCAGAGTGCCTCCCGCGTACCGTTAGCGCAGGAGGTACAGACCATGGTCACGATTGCCAGAACTCAGGAGACGCCGGCGACGCTTGCCGATGACCGCTGGCAGGCGGTAGTGAAGCGCGACCGCGGGCGTGACAGGGATTTCGTTTTCGCCGTCAGTACGACGGGGATTTATTGCCGCCCGTCCTGCCCGGCGCGCCGGCCGCGTCGTGAGAACGTCAGCTTCTTCGCAGATCCCGCCGCTGCCGAGCGAGCCGGCTTCCGCGCCTGCCGCCGTTGCCGGCCGAATGCCGTGGCATCGGCACGGGAAGAGCTCGTGGTGCGGGCCATCAGCTGGCTCGACGCTCACATCGAGGAGCGAGTAACGCTGCCACGACTTGCCGCCGTGCTCGGCGTCAGCGCTGGGCATCTGCAGCGCACCTTCACTCAGGTCATCGGCGTTTCGCCGCGTGCCTACGCCGCGGCGCGGCGGCTGGAATCGACCAAGAGCCGACTGCGAGATGGCGCCGACGTGACCAGCGCGATCCACGCCTCCGGGTACGGATCGAGCAGCCGCTTCTACGCTCAGGCGCGATCGGCGCTCGGTATGACGCCGACATCCTACAAGCGAGGTGGCGAAGGAATGACGATGAACTATGCGACCGCCGACTCACCACTCGGGCAAATTCTCGTCGCGGCAACCGAGCGCGGAATCTGCGCGGTCAGTATCGGCGAGGATGATGCCGCACTCGAGCAGGCACTGAACGCCGAGTATCCCCGAGCGACGATCCGTCGAGATGACGACGCGCTTCGGCCATACGTCGACTCCATCGTGGCGCACCTGGAGCATCGGACGCCCCTCGGCGCGCTGCCGCTCGATGTCGTGGGGACACCATTTCAACATCAGGTCTGGCAGGCCCTACGGACTATTCCGGTGGGAGAGCGTCGCACCTACGGACAGGTAGCGGCAACGGTTGGAATTCCAAACGGGGCACGCGCCGTCGCCAGGGCCTGCGCCGCCAACCCGGCCGCGCTCGTCATCCCCTGCCACCGCGTCGTGAGGGGTGATGGTGATTCTGGTGGCTACCGTTGGGGTACGGAGCGGAAAGAGGCGATCCTGGCGAACGAGGGTAATAGGTGATAGGCGATGGGTTATAGGGGACGAGCGATCGCTCGCTGATGGAACTTCTGCGTCCTCCGCCTTTGATCATGGATGCGGGAAAGGCGACGAAGAACTAGCTCCTATCACCCATCACCCGCTACCTGTTACCCTCGTCAGAACGATGGCAGCGGCGTGTGCACACTTTGACCCCGTCGGAAGCTCTCCGGCGGGAGGTTCCAGCCGAAGTGCTCGACCTCGTCACCCTTGGCTGCCAGGAACGCGGAGCCGGGCTCCGGGTAGACGGCATAGACGGCCTCCAGCGGGATCCACATCTCGTCGTTCGCGCCGTACAATCCGCTGGCGTAGATAATGCCGCGCCGGGACTTGCCGTACTCATCCTCGCCGGGGAGGAGAGCGACGACCTTCGCCAGCGCTCCGTTCCGCGCATAGAGCGTGAAGCCAGGTTGGATATCGGCCCAGGTTCCCAGCGGGCCGCGCCTGGTCATTTCCTCGTCGGTTGGCGGTGGTGAGACCGGGGCGAAGAAGGGGCGCTCCCCGATGGCAACCGGTTCATCGAGCGGCCGCGGCTCGCCTCGCGGCCGGGCCAAGAACGCGCCCCCGAAGAGCACCACCAGGGAGAGCCCGAGGGCCGTGAGCAGATCTGGCCGGATGAACTCTTGGACCGTGGCGGCGAATCCCGATACGTCATGTTCCGCCATCTCGGGGTGGAGTGCCAGTAGCAGTTGGCCGATGCCGACGATGAGAAACGCGACGACTGCCGCGACCAGAATGAATACGAATGCGGGTCGCAGGAACGCCCGCGCAAACCCACCCATCCAGTCGTACCCCCCAGGTGCGTCCCACGCCGTTTCACCGGGCGCGTCGGCTCGAGCCCGACAACGCGGGCATTATAGGCGTTGCGCTTCCGAGGTGAGTTCCCACGTCACCGCCGGTGAGCGGGCCAAACCTCCACGTCCTGATCGTCCTCGACCATCCATTCCGAGCGTCGCAAAGCCTCGCGGCGACCGCGTACCTTGCGCAGCCGGTAATAGAACAGCACCGGTCCCGCGCCCAGCAGGAGTAACGGCGGAAACCAGTACCAGAGCGTTGATCCCAGGATGACACCGCTCTCCCAGGTCCGCATGTGCCAGAAGATGAGGATCACGGTGGCCAGCTTGAAGAAGAAGAGGACCAGCAGGAAGGCCCAGACCGCGGCTGCGCCCTCCTGCTCGTCGCCTTCGCTGTGATCGCGGTTGGTGGGAAGAGAGATCATGGTCGCCTCGCGTTCCGGTGAACGGAGAGCGTCCGCCGTAAAGCGGGCGATGCCGCGGGACCCTGCGGGTGCCGATGTCGCTGCTCATCCAGTATACGCGTACTGCTCAGCCTAGCTCGTGACCCGCGCACCCTGATCACCTGAGACCGATACCGTCGGCGGGGGGGTCCTGGCTTGCGCGGCCGCCTCCCGATCGGCGGCTTCTTCACGTGACACCCAGCGGAAGAAGCTGAACGTGATGAGCAGAAGGTAGATCGTTCCTAGCGCCACCCACATCAGGAGTCCGGCCGCTTGCTGATCGGTTGCCAGATCGATGCCGAATATGCGTTGCGCGGTGTCGTAGGGCGCGTAAAGCCCCGGGTCGGCAAAGGTGATAAACGCTCCCACCGCGCTACCCGGCAGGGTCATGGCGAAGTAGTAGAGGCTATGTAGCGGCAAGGCCAGGCGCGGCCACTGTGGCAGGGAGCCCAGCACGGGCCACCAGGCCAGCAACGCGGTCCCCAACATCGTCATATGCTCGACCACATGCACGGGCTGCGAGCGCAGGGCCATCTCGTAGAACATTGGCACGTGCCAGAGGACAAAGACCGTGTTGGCCACGGCATAGGCGACAACCGGCCGCGTCAGCCAGTAGCCGACGGTGTTGGTGATTCGGTTGCGCGTCAGCGGCTCCAGTACCCAGGCCGGCGTGCCGTAGAGCAGCAAGGGCGCGGCCAGCATGACCAGCAGCAGATGCTGAACCATGTGCGCCAGCAGGAGATAGTGATCGGACCAATCATCCAGTGGCGGTCCCAAGGCGACGAAGAGCACGACGGTGCCGGCGACGAAGGAGACCTTCTGAGGGAAGAACGACGAGGATCTCGTCAGGAATAGATACCCTGCAACAAGCGCCAACAACCCGATGGCGACCGTGGGCTCGATATTCCAGTCGCTCCAGAGCCATCCCGTAGGATCGACGCCACCAGCGTGAAGTAGGGGTCCGCGGATGAGCTCTGGCACGCAGCGATCCTCACGAGTCGGTTAGTCGGTCAGGAGACCATGGCCGCTAGCCGACTCTCCGACTTCCGACTCACGGAGTGGTCGGGAGCGGGAACCAATACCCTCTGGTCCAGAGCATAGCCAGCAATGCCAGATAGACCCCCAGGGTGACGATCAGACCGGCGGCGAACATGAACCGATAGAGCCGGCTGTCGAAGCGGAGGTGCATGAAGAAGCCGACGACCATCAGGAACTTTCCCACAGACAGAATGATCAACGCCGGCACGAGGGCCGGGCGGACGGTCGGGATATACCAGATCACCACCTCGACAAGGGTAATGATCGCCAGCACGATGGCGACACGGACATAGACCTGGCTACTGGGATGCGCATGCGCTCCCTCATCCAACGGTTCGTCGTGTCCGTGAGCCGCGTGATCAACCACTGGGTGTCCTCCCGTTGGGTGTCTCCTGGGGGCGGTCCGCTAGAACGGCAGCGCCGCCAGGAATCGTTCGCCGACCGTCATGAGCCGCAGGAATGCATGTGGCGCCGCCTCGGCAGCCCCCGCTGGTCCGTCTGGGTACGGGACCAGGTAGACAAGCGTGAAGATGACGATCCAGACGATGTCGACGAAGTGCCAGTACAACCCGGCGATCTCGACGTCGAGAGACTGCTCCGGTGGCAACCCGCCGCGCAAGGAGATGAAGAGAAGTGACAGGAGCCAGGCCACCCCGATCGTCACGTGCGCGCCGTGGAAGCCGGTCAGGACGAAGAAGGACGAACCAAAGATGTTGCTGGAGAGCCCCAGGCCTTCGTGGGTGAATTCGGTGAACTCGAAGAACTGACCGCCGACGAAGATCGCGCCGAGGAGCGCGGTTGCCGAAATCCAGATGCGCAGCCCGCGGTGGTTGCCGCGCTGAAGCGCCGCCAGCGCCAGCACCATCGTCAGCGAGGACATGAGGAGCACGAAGGCGCTGACCGAGGTGTAGGGGATGTCGAAGATCTCATTCGGGTACGGAGGCGTCCCGAGCTCGATGCTGCGCGTGCGGTAGGTCATGTACGTGGCAATCAACGTCCCGAAGAACATGCAGTCAGAGGTAAGGAAAAGCCACATCAGCATCTTGCGGCTGCTAAGACCGGTGCTGGTCGGCGGGTGGTCGGAATGACCGTGCCCATCGTGGCTATCGTGTCCCGCGCCGTGCGCACTCCTCACCTCGATCGCGGTCGCCAACGTTTCGCTCCTTTAGCCGGCGGGCTCGAAAGACCAGCCGTAAATCGCTATCACCAGCGCCAGGAACCCGGCGGCGGAGACGATCGGAATACCAAAGAACCCGAGTTGGACGTGTGGGTTGTTGACCAGAATGCCGAAGGCCAGGAAGAAGATGCCGATCCCTGCCAGGAGCGGGTAGTAGGACGGATTCGGAAGATGGATGTTGCCCTCTTCCGCCTCCGCCTCAGCCACGGCCACGCCCACGCGTGACTGCTCCGGAAGCTGGTCGAC
>DASUQU010000041.1:0-7598 GCA_036280495.1 Thermomicrobiales bacterium
TCCCTTTGTCGTGCCTTCACTTGCCGATGGGGCATTCCTGGCGCAGGCTCCGTTTGCCAATGACTTCTATATTGTCGATCGTAGCGGAACAATTGGCGAGAACACGGGTCGTATCGTCCGGGTAGATGCCTCAGGTGAAGCTCGGCAATATCTCGCTCCGGCGCCGCTGTCGGGCGATCTCCTGGGCCATGCCGCCGCGGTGACGCTCGCCAGCGCCGAAGACCTGGCGATCGACGAGCTGAACGGGATTGCCTATTGGGTCTCCGGAGGGGAGATCTGGCGGGCCACCATGTCCGTAAGCTAGGTCTACGCTGATGACGCGGACCGCCCCGGGGGCCGGGTAGGGGTTCCCCAGGGTCCGACTGTCGCTATCAGCACGACGATCGCAATAATGGCTGCCGTGGTGGTCGTAATGGTCGAGATCGACCGCTGCTCGACGACAACAGCCACAAGAGCCCAGAGCACTGCCACGCAAAAGGAGACCCAGGCGCCGTAGGGTCCTCGTCGAGACGCGAAGATGACAAAGCAGGCAACCGCACCGCCTAACAGCAGGAGAGTCGCGTCCCGGATCTCCGCGCCTAGGCCGCGTGCCGGAAATCCGCTGGCGATGAGCGTCCCCGCTAGCCCGACGACATTTGCGGCGGTGAGCCACCCGAACAGCAGTCCCAGGGTTGGGCCGATGAGCCAATTGTCGATATTGGTCGCACGGACGGCGGGCACCACACGCCCAAACCTGAAGTATGCGCCTCCGGCGCAGACGAACCCAGCAAAGATGATCCCCTGAGCCAGAATGAACTGGCGGTTGGTGAATGCGTAGCTCCACGCGCCATTCGTGAGAAAGGCGCCAACGGTCCACCAGCCAATCGCGCGGAAGACCGGGTTCTCCCGTTGAGCAGGAAGCGCCTGGTACAGCGCATAGACGCCGCACAGGATGAAGATCGGTCCCCAGATAGCGAAGGCATACGTGGCGGGGAGGATTGCCGACCGGTATTCCTGGGCAATGGCGCCAACAGAGGATCCGACTGTGTACGACGCGTAGATCTGGAAGATGGCGGCGAAAACATTGGCAAACTGGCGCGCGACGTCGTTCATCCGCGGCCCGTCCATGCCCGTTTCCCAACTGCCAGATGTAGAGCGCGAGGCACCGTCCCAGATTCTAGAGCCGAGATAGTGGCCTGCGAGCCTGAAATCCCGCCATGCTCAGGAACGCTACCCCTGGAGGAGCACCTAGCGCCAATTGCATTGGCCGTCTCTGCGGCGCAACGTTTCGAGATGAAGACGCTAGCGGTTCTTGAAGAATTCGGCGTTGACGAGCGTAAATGACGCCCACTGCTCCGGGAGGTCGTCTTCGAAGAAGATGGCCTCGACTGGGCAAACCTCGGCGCAGACACCGCAGTCGATGCACTCGTCCGGGTTGATGAAGTACTGATCGGCGTCGTCCGTCGAATGAATGCAGTCGACGGGACAGACCTCGACACAGCTATTGTCCTTGACGCCGATGCATGGCTGGGCGATCACATACGCCACGGCACATCGCTCCTCACCCGATCTTTCGGGCCGTGAGAGTTGGTGCGCTACGGACCCGCTGCGGACCGCACATGCGCTCGTCGTCGACGAACTCGCGGGCTCCCCGAGTATAGCAAGCGTCCCTTAGACCGGTGGCACAAACGCCGCGTGGTCGGGTGTTACCATCGCTCGGCAGGGACGCTCGGCGAGGCGGGAGGTCATTGTGGGAGAGGCAGCAACGGGGCCGCGTGACACGATCGGGATGACGGCGGAGGAGATGCACGCCTATCTCGAGGCCCTCCTGACAGAGGAAGCCGCCGAAGCGGCCGCGGCGCGCGGTACGACCGTTGAAGAAGAGCTTGATTCGGCTGGGTTTGCCGCGGCGCGGGCGGCCTCGTCGTATGCAATCAAACTCCTGGACGCCAATAACGCGTACATCGCGCGTTACCTGCTCGATCGTGGGGTGTTCACCGGGGATGACACGTAGCATGGACTCGGGCCCGTCCCGATTCCAGCTTTCTCTGGCGGAGTTCTGCCAGTCAACGGCTGCTTGGCGCCGGCGAAAGGCGGAGGAATACGACCGCGATGAGCGGAATCTTCGCACCGCGACCGCGCTCGAGGAGCTTGCCGCTCATGTGCTGGAGCTTCCCGCCGCCGACGCCCGGCTGCTCGACTTGCAACGACTGGCGGGCCAGGGTGACGATTTCGTCCCGGACCAACGCGTGCTCTATGAGCTCGGCCGGTTCCGGTTCCACCAGCCGGATACAGGCCTGGAGCCGTTTCTCGACACCCTCGTCGACCTGGCGGAGGCCGATCGCGGTGAATCCGGGCGCTTCGGCGGGCGTTTGCCGGAAGGGGACGATCCCTGGGCGTGAGACGGAAGTAGGAAGCCGGACGTTGGCTTTCGGCTATTGACTACTGGCTCTTGTCGTCTCACGACTGACGGCTGACGACTCACGACTTGCCATCTTGCCGTCTCAGTTCATCCTCTGGAGATGCGCCACGATCTCGACGTGGTGCGTTTGCGGGAACATGTCGAAGCCTGTGACCGAGATGAGCTCGTAGCCTGATGCCAGCAGCCCCTTGAGATCGCGGGCCAGCGTCGACGGATCGCACGAGACATAGGTCACGCGCGATGCGCGCAAGCGCGGCAGCATGCGAAGTCCATGCGCCGGCAGTCCAGTGCGCGGCGGGTCGAGCAGCAGGAACGGCGTGCGCCCGTGGCTGCGATAGGCGCCTTCCAGCCAACGCTCGACTGAATCAGTTCGAATCCGCGCGTGGGTCAGACCGGCGGCGGCAACGTTGCGGGCTGCAAACTCGGCGGCCCGCGGCTGTCCTTCCACCCCAATGACCTGGCTGAAGCGGCGTGCGAGCGGAACAGTGAACAACCCGACCCCGCAGTAGAGGTCGATAGCCAAACGAGACGCCGGCGAGGGTGGTGCCCCGATCTCTGGGGCGTAGCGGAGTACCTCCGCCATCAGCCCGTCGAGCACGAATGGATTGACCTGAAAGAAGCAGTCGGCGTCGTACTCGTATCGCTCTCCGGCGACCGTCGCGTGGACCGGCAGCGGTTGCGGGAGCTCCAGCGGCGGCGCGAACGAGACGTCATCTTCGCCAGCGGCCACCCGTAGCTCGGTGGCCCATTCTGGCATCCGTCCTGCCTCGAGCTTTTCGCGCAGTTGCCGGAACCGCTCCGCCAGCGCAGGGACGACGAACGGGTCTTTCGGAAGATCGACCACCCGGCGAGTCCCCGCATCGAAGTAGCCGAGTGCTGGTTGACTTGGGTCGTGTCGCCACTCCGCCCGGGAGCGGTACTCCCAGACCACGGGCGACGGCGTGACGGGGACCGGACCCCCCAGTTCGATCCCGCCGATCCGGCGCAGGCTGTCGGCGATAATGACACTCTTGGCCGCAAGCTGAGCCTCGTACCGTAAATGCTGAAAATCCGCGCCGCAATGGGAGAGGAGGGGATGTGGCTGCTCGACGCGGTCGGGACCGGGTTCGATGACATCGACGATCGATGCGTGCGCAACGCGGCCGTGCTCACGGTCGATGCGGACTCGCAACCGGTCGCCCGGCGCGGCGCGTGAAATGAAGAGCGTGCGGCCGCCACCGAAGCCGAGCCCGAAGCCACCCGAGACGATCCGCTCGACAACGGTTTCCGTCACATCACCGGATCGAGCGGGAAGGACGACCGGGGTGCCGCGCTCAGGTCGACTCCGGCGCGGTGTCATGCGCTGTCTCCTTTCCGGCTTAGACTGACGCATGAGCTCCGATCGACGTGTGACGGGCATGGACCGCGGGTTCCCCGAATCCGGGATCAAGGAAGCCCCCGGGCCGTATTCACCCGGGGGCTTCGATTCCCGCATTCACGACGGGAGGTGCTCTCAGGAGGTCTTGACCATCGTCCGCAGGCAACCTGTGCAGACGTTCCTCCGCTTTGCCACACCGTTGATGACCAGGACTCTGGATTGAATATTCGGTTTGAACATGCGGTTCGTCCGCCGCTTGGAGAAGCTCACATTGTGGCCAAACGACGTCGACTTGCCACAGACCTCACACTTGCCGGCCACGTCGAGAATCCTTCCGCTCTCAAGCACCTGAACTATGCTTCGCTCACAGCGCGAGCGGAGACCCCGATGCGGTAGCCTACAGCTCCGGGCCTAGACGGTACTCGCGCGACCAAAAAGCCTACCATATCCCCGGAAATGCGGACAACGGCGCAGATTCTCCTCGTTTCGGGCTTCCTTGCATGGCACGCGTAGCAATCGTCACCGATAGCAGCGCTGATCTCACTCCCGAAATGCGAGCGGGTGGTCGGATCATGGTCGTCCCGGCGCCATTCGCCACCGTTCCGGGCCACGCCGCCATGCCCCGCGACGTCACGGGGCAGTTCGGCACACCGCAGCCAGCTTTGGTCGATACGTTTGTAGCGACCTTCACCGAGCTCGCGAGCGACCACGATGCGGTTGTCGCGGTTCTTCTCTCCAGCCGGCTCGGTGGGATCGTCAACGCGGCGCTCCAGGCGCGAGAGCGATTGACGAACGTCGTGCCTGTCGAAGTCGTCAATTCCCGTTCCGCGTCCCTGGGACTGGGCTTCCAGGTCATGCGCGGCGCTGAGCTGGCTCAGCAGGGAATGAGCGCCGTTGAGATTGCGGCAGCCTTGCGCACCGCAATCGATCGTTACCATGTCGTCTTTTCTGTCGAAAGCGTCGAGTACCTGCGCGAGAGTGGGCAGATAGGACGCTCCGCCGCGATGATCGCTGAAGCGCTTCAGCTCAAGCCGCTGTTGCGTATTGACGAGGGACAGATTATCCCGTACGAGCGAGCACGTACTCGTCACCGCGCGATTAGTGAGCTTGCGGATTTCGTGTGCGAACTACCGGCGGTGGAACGCTGCGCGGTGCTACACGCCACGAACGAGACTGACGGGGAGCGGCTGCACCGGACGATTGCTGCCGTCACGGGACTGCCGGCGCACCGCCTTACCGTGCATCAGATTGGGCCGACGGTGGCAGCTCAAGTGGGACCCGGCGCCCTCGGTGTGGCGGTCGTCGAGGCAGACGTCGCGTAGTGTAGGGGTTACCCGGTCGGCCGACCGTCCTGCGCTAGACTTGCTAACGCCCCGGCGCTGGTGCACATGGTAGGTGCTCCCAATTCACGCGTGTACCAAGATCAGTCGCTCATCGCCAACCATACGGAAATGACCACGCTTTCACCCGGGGAGGCCCGGGCCCGACTCGAGATGGCGGTCGAATTGCTGCGCCGGGAGTGGCGCGACGGCTGTCCCGCGGGCATGGCATATCAGACCGCTCTCGGCAGCGTGCGCCGCCTGCGGCCAGCCGCTGCGAGTGAGCAGATCGCTGCTGATCTGAGCCATGTGATCGCCGATCTCGACGTGTACGCGACGCTTCCACCCGAGCGTCGCCCAGCGGCACTGACGGAGATCGCCGGCGCGATCAAGCGGCTCATCCCTGAGGTCGCCAGGCTCGAGGCGCCAGCTCGTCCCATGAATGTCATGGACAACGCACGGCGGCCGGCGCGCAAAACGAGCGACCGCCCACGCGGCGGGTCGGGCCGTGGCGCGTCGCAACCATCCCCAGTCGCGTCCAAGCCTCGTCTCACACTCGATGACCCAGTGACCGCGCTCAAAGGCGCGGGTGGCGCGACGAGCAAGAAATTGGCCCGCCTCGGGGTCCAGACGATCGGTGATTTGCTGCATCTGGCGCCGAGACGGCACATCGACTACTCGCGGACGATCCGTATCGGTGAAGCGTTGAACCTGCGGCCAGGGAGCGACGTGACAGTAAGCGGGCGAGTCACCGACGTCCAACTGCACCGGGGTCCCGGGGCGCCGCGGGTCACGATCAAGCTTGCCGATGTCTCGGGGTGGGTACGGGTCACCTGGTTCAATCAGTACCTGGCCAGCGTGCTCCACGTCGGCGATGAGATCGCGGTGAGCGGCGCGCTGGAGTCTGGATACGGACCGCTCTCCTTCACCAGTCCGGAGTGGGAGCGTGTCACTGCGGAACCTGGCGGCGGAGTGTCAACCGGACGGATTGTCCCGGTCTACCCACTCACTGCCGGACTCGCGCAGAAGTCGATGCGCAGCTTTTCGCGCCAGGCACTCGATCTCGCCCTCGGATCGGTCGAGGAGTACTTGCCGGACGAGGTGCGGCTTACGTCTGACGGTGCGTTGCCGCCGCTGCGAGATGCCATTGCCCAGGTTCACTTCCCCGACGACGAGTCGTCGCTCCAGGCGGCAAAGGAGCGACTGGCGTTCGATGATCTCTTCCTCTTGCAGCTTGGACTCGTGCTGCGCAAGCGCGAACGCAAGGCCTACGATGGCATCCCGATCCAATCCGACGAAACGTTGCTTAGGCAGTGGGCAGAGTCACTGCCATTCCGGCTCACCGGCACGCAACAATCGGTCCTGGCCGAGATTCTCGAAGACATGAGCCAGCAGAAGCCCATGGCCAGGCTGCTGCAAGGTGACGTCGGCTCCGGCAAGACCGCGGTGGCCGCCGCGGCCATGCTCGCCACAAAGGCCAATGGCTTCCAGTCTGCCCTGATGGCGCCGACCGAGATCCTTGCCGAGCAGCATCTGCAAGGACTGAGCATGCTCTACACCGGATTGGCGGATGGGGAAAGGCCGCGAGTGCGGTTGCTCACCGGTTCGACGCGCGCGACCGATCGGCGTGAGATTCTCGAGGCGGCAAGCGCTGGCGAGATCGATATCTTGATCGGTACGCACGCTCTGATCCAGGATGGCATCGATCTGCCGCGGCTGGCACTCACAGTCGTCGATGAGCAACACCGGTTCGGCGTCCGGCAGCGTGCGGCGCTCCCTGGGAAGACCGAGGGGCGACTACCTCACCAGCTGGCGATGACTGCCACCCCGATCCCACGCACGCTCAACCTGGTGATCCACGGCGATCTCGATGTCTCGGTCCTGACCCATCGCCCACCGGGGCGCATCCCTATTGAAACGCGGCGGTATATCGGCGCGGAGCGGGAGGCTGCCTACGCGTTGGTGCGGGAAGAAGTGGCTAAAGGACATCAGGTCTTTGTCATCTGCCCGCTGGTCGAGGCTTCGGACGCGGTCGAGGCAAAAGCGGCCGTGGAAGAAGCGGAGCGACTCAGCCAGGAGGTCTTTCCCGAGCTACGTATCGCTACCCTGCACGGCCGCATGAAATCACGGGACAAGGATGCCGTCATGACCGACTTCCGGGATCAGCGCTACGACGTGCTCGTCTCGACCTCGGTGATCGAAGTCGGGATCGACGTCCCGAACGCGACTGTGATGCTCATAGAGGGGGCGGACCGCTTTGGGCTGGCGCAACTCCATCAGTTTCGCGGCCGAGTCGGAAGAGGGGGGGTACTCTCGTACTGCCTACTGCTCGCGGAAGAAGGAAGTCCGGATGGCGAGCAGCGCCTGGAGGCGATGGTCGCCAGCGATGACGGCTTCTTGCTCGCGGAAAAGGATCTCGAGCTGCGGGGGCCGGGCGACTTCATTGGCACGCGACAAAGCGGGCTACCGGAGATGCAGTGGCTGGAAGGAGTCTTCGATACCCGCCTGCTCGATCGCGCTC
>DASUQU010000042.1:0-4428 GCA_036280495.1 Thermomicrobiales bacterium
TCAGGGTCGATCGGAGCGCTGGCGGTGCCCGCCAGAAGCGGCGCCAGGTTCCCGGAGGAGCGGCGGATGGCGCCGAGGCGCGGTTTCGAGAAACGGTCGCGCCAGTCCTCACCCATCCGCGCGCCCAGGAACAGGTCGAGAGCGCGGTCTGTCTGGCCCTTTTCGGCCAAGGCCGCGGACTCCTGCATCATCTCGAGGTGGGCCGACCCGATCTGGCGAGCCGCCGCCTCTGCCCTATCCGCGACCAGCGCCGGCACATAGGGCGCGGCGAGCACCAGCGAATTGACCCGCTGCGGAGCGATTGCCGCGAGGGTTAGCGCGGTCTCCGCGGCCCAGCCGATCGCGACAACATGGGCGCTCTGCAATCCTTCGGCATCGAGGACAGCGAGCGCGTCAGCTGCCAGCGCAGTGGAGTGATACGCGCGCCCGGAGAGCATCGGCGAGGCGCCATGACCCCGCGCGTCAGGGAGGGTCAGTCGGAACAGTGCATCATGCGGGGGTTCGGCAAGGGGGCGGAGCTGGCCGCGATCGGCAAGGAGATCGTGCAGCGCCAACACCGGCATGCCGGCGCTTCCACCGCGTGACTCGTAGCTCAACCGGTGATCGCCTCTCGAGGCGAATCGGGTGATTCCCGGTCCGCCGGTCGGTTGCGGCGTGAAGGGTCCGTACTCCCGGCTCAAGGAGAAATCGGCTCACCTGCAAGTGACGACGGGTCCATCACTGGCCGCCGAACCTCGCGCCGTCGCGCGATGCGATCCCAAGACACATCCCAGACCACGCCGGCGACGAGACCTCCGCACACTGCGGTAGCGGTCAGCACCGGCAAGAGGTAGCGGGAATAATCCGCGCGCATGCCGAAGGCGATCAGCGCGACCTGCCCGCCGAGCATCAGCGCGGCCATTGCCCAGCGACTGCCGAGACCACGCTGAATGGCCAGCACCAGCAAGATGAGCGCGCCGATGATGGCTAGCACAAGGTCGAATCCCATTGGCTTCCAAGAAACCCCAAAAACGCCAGCAATGACCTCGACGAGTTGACCGGTAACGGAGTCGATGTCGCCAAGCCACTTCCCGATCCGTCCGAATGCGTCGACCGGCCCATCGACTTTGAGCTCGCTCCAGAGGACGCCCTGGTTGTACATCTCGATGCCCCGAAACTCGAGCAGCTCCCGGGTGCGGCCAATGGGGTCTGACCAGAGATAGGGGAAGGAGGCAACGAACGTGGCGGCTGCAAGCGGGGGCTGCACGAGGAGCCGCCAGCCAAGCCTGCCGTCGTGCCACGCGGCCTGACCTGTGCCACGCCAACCGTAAACGACCAGGATCGTCCCCGCCATGGCAAGAACAATCGCGAGCGCCAGCGGACTGAGCTTGGCCGAGCCGCCAAGACCCAGGAGCACCCCGAGCCAGATAGCGCGCGGCCAGGTCGGACGGTTCGCCAGTGCCATCGCCACTAGCGTCGCCAGCACCACGAGGAGGCTCACCAGCGCGTCTGATCCGGCGAGGCTGGACAGATAGATCGACAACGGATGCGGCACCAGAAGCGCAGCAGCCGCGATGCCTGCGACGGCGTTCGAGAGGCCGCGCGCGATCAGGTAGACACTGACGGCGATGAGGGCACCGACAACGCTATTGGTCTGTCGCCCGGCCGCGAGATCGCCCTCATCGGGCATGGTGCCGTGACGCCAGTTCCAGTCTGGACCGAAGTGGAAGTTGTAAAACGCGTTGGTGTCGAGGTCACGCCCCTGCAAGGTCAATCCGAGACCCATCAGATACGACCCGAGGGGAGGCTGCCCAATCATGAGCTCGCTCTCTCGCCAGAACTCACCTGTCGGGTTGCGGAGCTCTTCCAGGAAGCGCGCGCGATGCAACCATCGCGCCTCATCGCGGTGGAACTCCGTCATAGGCACCGCGCTGAGATTGACCCAGAGGGCAACAAGGAACACCAATCCAGCGAGCAGGGCGTCCCAGCGCGAGAACATCACCCGCTCCTACGGGGTCACCGCGTCGAGCAGGTCGAAGAACTCGGGGAACGTCTTGGCTACGCACCCGGGATCGCGCAGGCGGATGCCGGGAACGCGCAGTGCGGTCACCGCAAAGCTCATCGCCATGCGGTGATCGTCATACGTGTCGATGTCAGCCGGCTGGATGGGACGGGGCGTGATCCGCATGCCGTCCGGAAACTCGTCGACGGTCTGCCCCAGCCGGCGCAGCTCGGTCGCCAGTGCCGAGACCCGATCGGTCTCCTTGAGCCGCGCGTGACCGATACCGCGAATGGTCGTCGGACTGGAGGCGAGTGGCGCGATGGCGGCGAGGGTCTGAGCCGTGTCGGAAATCGGACCCAGGTCCAGATCGACGCCTCGCAGGTCTCCTTGCGCCGGTCCGCGGACCTCGGTGTATCCGTCGCCGATCTCCACCTCGGCGCCCATCTTCGCCAGGACATCGACAAAGCGAAGGTCGCCCTGGGTCGAGTCGCGACCGAGTCCGTCGATCCGTACGCGACCACCGGTCACCGCCGCCGCGGCGAAGAAGTAGGAAGCGTTCGAGGCGTCCGGTTCGACGTGGTAAAGACGACCCGCATAGCGCTGTCCAGGAGCAACCCTAATGTGTCGCCAGGAAATCGTGTCGAGCTCCGCTGTCACACCGAATGCGGCCATCACCGCCGTGGTCATCGGCAGATATGGCTTGGAGACGAGATCCCCGATGACGTCCACCGCGACTCCATCCCTCGCATACGGCGCCGACAACAATAGGGCACTGAAGTATTGGGACGAGAGGTCTCCTGCCATCCGGGTCTGACCGCCGCGCAACCCGGAGGCCTCGACGACAACCGGCGGGCAACCGGTACCAGCTTCGCTGTAGGTATCCGCTCCCAGGTCGTTGAGCGCCGCAATCAATGGCGCAATTGGACGCTGTCGCATGCGAGGCACGCCATCGATTCGGTAGCGGCCCCGTCCGAGCGGAAGGGCGGCTGTGAGAAAGCGCATCGTGGTGCCTGAGTTGCCGACGAAGAGGTCAGCCTCCGGCGCTATGAATGTGCCTCCCCCGCCTTCAATGCGAAAGCCCGCATTCGCCTCATCGCCCTCGACGGTCACGCCGAGCGCGTTCAACGCCGCGGCCATATACCGCGTATCGTCGCTGTGCAGCGCCCCGATGAGCTGGCTGGAGCCGTCGGCCAGGGCCGCTACGATCAGTGCACGATTGGTGATGCTCTTCGACCCGGGCACGGTTGCCGTCGCGTCAAGCGGTCGGGATGCCTGACGCGGCGCTACCGCGGGTGGATAGCCACAACCAATCGTGGTGGAAATGACGGGGCCTCCCATCAAGAAAGACTATGTCGTTCTCGGCCAGCAAGGGTACCAGCAATCTTCTGCTCCCTTCGGAACGTCCGGCGATGGGGTTCGTTCGTACTAAAAGGGAGCGGTTCGATGTCACCGCGTCGCCCCCCGGACAGGTGTCTGCGGAACCCGCCGCTATACTCGGACGAGCCGGCTCGCGCTATTTCGGGCAGCGACCGGCTCGAACACCGTAGGTCACGAGGTCATCGCCACGCATGGAACCACGACCGCCCCGGCCACGATCGTCGCAGCCATTCGAGACGCCGGGATCGCCAGATACAGCAGGGATCGGGGAGCGACTCTATCCAGCGCCCGGTGAACCAGCATATTATCAAGGAGCCGAAACCTACGCGCCGGGAGCACCTGCCGCGCCACCATTGCTGCCGCGCCGCCAGCGCCGCCAACGGCGAGCACTGCGCGGAATTGCCGTTGCCGTGGTGCTGATTGGGGCCGTTGCGACCATGGGTTGGATCTTCCGCGACGCGGTGCGCGGGCTGATCGTCCCTCCGGCACCCTCTCCGTCCGCCGAGGCTCTCGTAACCGCGCCGGGAACGCCACCTGCCGCACCCGAGTCGGCCGCACTACCGAACGCTCTGGCAACCGTGACCCCGACTGCGGAGCCCCGGCCGACGGCCACCCGGGAGTCTGAGGAAGAGGCGCCTCCGCTTGCCGGCGACGCAACCGAGCCGGCCGAACCCGACCGTGATATCTCGGCCCAGACGCTCACCCTTCTCGAACTGCTTCCTACCCAGGACCAGGTGCCGGCTGGATTGATTCAGGTCGACGAGGCCGAACGCAGCAAGGAAGAGGTGATTGCGGCGTTAGGCGGCACCGAGGAGGCCGCGCAGCTGCTCGATGATTGGGGCTGGTCCGGCAATGCCTTCCGCGACTTCATCGCAGACGAAGACGCCCCGCCGGAGAGCGGGACGACATTCCTCAATGTCAGCGTCCATCGCTTTGCCGATCCCGAGTCGGCCGCTAACGCGATGGTCTTCTTCTCTGACCAGGTCATCTTCGGTCAGGGTCTGGAGGAAGTCGAACCGCCAGCCATCGGCGAAAGCGCGCGCTTGCTGCGCGGGGCGCCGGACGGCGTG
>DASUQU010000043.1:0-4772 GCA_036280495.1 Thermomicrobiales bacterium
GCCAACCGTCGACGGCGGCGAGCGGATGGTCGAAACGCACCTGCTCGATTTCGAAGGCGACCTCTACGGCCAGACTCTTGCCACCGATCTTCTGGAGCGCATTCGCCCGGACGCCCGCTTCGACTCCCTCGATGCCCTCATAACGCAGATGCAGATCGACAAGGCACAGGCGCGGGACATTCTCGCGAGGGGGTGACACTTCGTTCAGGGGGTGGCTTCGCCTCAGAGGTGCCGACGGTTTCACCGCCTCAGGGGGTGCCGCTACACTTCCCCCATGGAACGAGCGGCGAAATGGCTGGCGGTGGCGGCGACGGTCGGCATGTTCATCGTGCTGCTGATGGGCGCGACCGTGACCAATACCGGCTCGGGCGAGGGGTGTGGCAAGTCCTGGCCGCTCTGCCACGGCGAGTTCATCCCCGAGTATGCCTTCGAGACGATGGTCGAGTACTCCCACCGGCTCGTCACCGGCGTCGAAGGCTTGCTCATCCTCAGCATGTCGGTGACCGCCTTTCCGCTGCGCCGCCGCTATCCCGAGCTGAAAGCACTCATCCCGCTGACACTCTTCACCCTGGTCCTGCAATCGGGGATGGGCGCCTGGGCGGTGAAGTATCCGCAGACGCCACCGATAATGGCTTCGCACTTCGGCATCTCGCTGGTCTGCTTTGCCTCGGTCTTCCTCGTCATGCGCGTGCTCTGGGAGACGGCGCCGATATCCGCGGCTGCCACACGCGCGGTGCCGTCGGGATACCGGACGCTGGCCTGGGCGACGCTGCTCTGGGCGGTCGTCGTGGCCTACATCGGCGCCTACCTGCGGCACACTGGCGCGGAGCTCGCCTGCTACACGTGGCCGCTCTGCAATGGCTCGCTGATCCCCGATCTCGCCAGCCCCGGTGTCGCGGTCGCCTGGGGCCATCGCCTGGCGGCGCTGATCGCGCTCGGTCTGGTTGCCTGTCTGGGGGTGTGGTCGCGGCGATTCGAAGCTGCGCGGCCGGATCTCTACCGCATCAGTCTCTGGGCGTCGGGGTTCATCGTCGCCCAGGCAGCCGCCGGCGCCTTCGTCGTCGTCTCCCACCTCTCGCTGGCGAGCACGCTCAGCCACGCCGCGCTGATGGCGCTCCTCTTCGCCGCCCTCGCCGACGGCGCCCGCCGCACGTTACCGCAACGGCGCGTCGAGCAGGAATCACCGGCGCCGGCATCCATGAGAGTCCCGGCGCCCGCACAGTAGCCCCTTTCCCAAGTTGATCGGATGCCCGTTGCGCGGAGGACGCGGGAGTGAACCGCATCTGACGACGATCGTTTGCAGAGGCTTGGTGGCGGGTGCTATGCGTTACTGATCTGCTGAGCAAGCCGGGATCGGCCCGTTAGTCGGGCGTGCATCGGCTCGACTGCCGCGAAAAGCAGTGGATTGAGGGTGATCGAGACGAGGGCGCCGGCCAGAATGAGATTATTCCCCTCGACGGGGAGGAGACCGAGCGCCATCCCCATGCCGGCCAGAATGAACGAGAACTCCCCAACCTGGGAGAGACCCGCCGCAACCACGAGCCCGGTCTCCGTCGCTCCACCAAGCATGCGAACCAGCAGCAGAGCGGCCAGCGCCTTCCCCAGGATGATGATGGCCACCACCATCGCGATGCGCCCCAGTTCAGCAGCGAGGAAGGCAGGATCGATCAGCATCCCTACCGAGACAAAGAAGAGGACAGCAAAAGCCTCTCGCAAAGGCATTGCCTCCTCCGCCGCCCGGTGGCTTAGCTCGGATTCGTTGACGACGACGCCGGCGATGAACGCACCCAGGGCAAATGAGACACCAAAGAGCTCTGCTGCGCCGTAGGCAATTCCGAGTGCCACGGCGAGCACCGCGAGGACGAACAGCTCCCGCGATCCCGTCGCCTCCACCCGGCGCAGCAGCCAGGGGATCAGCCTCACCCCACCAACGAGCATCAAAGCGACAAAGATCGCCACCTTGATGAAGGTCACCAGGAGAGTGCGACCGAGGGACGTGCTGTCGACCGTCGTCGATGCGTCAACTCCGCCGATCAACGGTGCGATGGCTGGAAGCAGGACCAGGACCAGCACCATGATCAAGTCCTCGACCACGAGCCAACCCACCGCGACCCGGCCGGGTTCCGCGATGAGCTGCCCCCGCGCTTCCAGAGCGCGCAGCAGCACAACGGTGCTGGCCACCGACAGGGCGAGGCCAAAGACGAGGCCAGCTCCAACGTCCCATCCCCAAATTCGGGTCAGACCAAAGCCGAGGACGGTGGCGACGGCGACCTGACCGATGGCTCCCGGCAACGCGATGCGACGCACGGCGAGGAGATCGCCAATCGAGAAATGATTGCCTACCCCAAACATGAGGAGGATGACACCGATCTCAGCGAGCTGTGGCGCCAGGTGAGTGTCGGCCACGAAGCCCGGGGTGAATGGTCCAACTGCCACGCCAGCAAGGAGGTACCCGATGAGGGTTGGCAAGCGGAGCCGGTGGGCGATGAGACCGCCGACAAACGCGGCGCTCAAGCCAACGGCAACGGTGGCAATGAGTTCCGTTTCGTGCGGTAGCGCTTCCATCCGGGACGTTCCTCCGGCGGTCGTTGGCGATCAGCATACCTGTGAGAACATGGAGCCCTCGACGAGTCGCTCGCAAGCAAGGCGGTGGGCCACCACAATGACGTGATAATGCCGCGCTACCGTCCGATTCCCGATCAAAGAAGGATCCGCTCGATGATCGCCCCCGCCACGCGTTACCTCCTCCTGCTCCTCGTCATTTTCGCGAGCACGACGCTGACATGGGTTGCCGCGCAGGCGCACTTCGGTGTTCTAGTTCAGGAGGCGACACCCGAGAGAACGACCGGGGCGCCAGAGTTCCGCCTCGTGGCGCGGGTGCTCACCGAGGACTGGTCAGCATTGGCGACGGCGACGGTAACGCCGGTGGCAGGAGAGGAACTTACAGGTCCCGCTCTTCTGGCGGCGCTGCGCCAGGGCGGCTTCGTGCTCTACTTCCGGCACGCCAGGACCGACTTCTCCCAAGACGACACCGATCTTCGTGACTTGTCGAATTGCGCGACGCAGCGGAATCTTTCGTCCGAGGGCCAGGCCCAAGCGCGCCTCATCGGCGAAGCAATCGCCGCCCTTGGCATCCCGATCGGTGAGGTTCTGAGTAGCGAGTTGTGCCGTACTCGGGAGACGGCCGAGCTCGCCTTCGGGCGGACAACCCCAATGCCGGACCTGACATCATTCGGCACAGCCAGCTCGGAGGCGGAAGAGGAGGAAAGGGCCTCAGCACTGCGCCGTCTCCTGGCGACGCCGCCCACTCGTGGCACGAACACCGTCCTCGTCGGCCACCTCTTCAACATCCAGGCTGCCGCCGGGATCGGTCTGGCTGAAGGGGAAGCGGCGATCTTTAGTCCGGCTGCTTCGATGGAGGGCCTGGCAACGCCATCAGCGGCGACCTCGTAGGCTGCGCGAGATAGATGACTCTGGGCAATGATCAGAGGCCTGGTGTCGATGACCAATAGCGCCAGTCACCCCGGAGCCGGCCCAGGTTCGAGCTCCCGGAGATCCTGGGCGATGGCACCCAGGCCACGGATGCGGAAGAATCACATCACGCTCAGTCAGCTACGCGCCCTTCGTCGTCCTCCCACCAGATAGCGGCAACCGTCGGAATGGCGGCAGCTACTGGTAGGGCCAACAGGAGGCCAATGATTCCGAGTAGCTTGCCACCGATGAGGACGGCCAGGAGGGTCACCAGGGGGCTCAGTTGCAGCGTGCGGCTGAATACCCGCGGCGACGTCACATAATTTTCGATCGTCTGATAGATGAAGTAGGCGGCGGCGACGATCAGGGCAGTCTCGAGAGATTGTGTCAAGGCCAGGAGCACCGCCGGAATCGTAGCGAGGGTCACCCCGATCTGTGGGATCGCATCACCGATCGCCGCGATCAGGGCCAGGACGGCAGCCGAGGGCACGTTCAGGGCCGAGAGCAGGATCAGCGAAAAGAGCGCGAACAAGGTCGAGTTGATCGCCTGGCCGACGACGTACCCGTTGACGACGTTGGTAACGGCAGGGAACGTGCGCCGCAGCTTGTCCGCATGACGCCGTGGTATCCACTGGTAGATCCCCTCCAGCGACCTGCCCTCGTCGGCGAGGATGTAGACCGCGATGATCAGCATGAGAAGGAGGTTGAAGACCCCCGTAATGAGGTCCAGACCCTGCGAGAGCACACGCCGCACATCGAACGCGCCCGCGTTCAGACCGCTCTGCTGCTCCTGCGCCCAGGCCACGGCCTGCTCGTAGAAGTCGGGCCAGCGGCTGGCGGTCAATGCCAGCGCGGTCTCAACGTAGTCAGGCAGCTGGATCCAAAACTCGCGCAGTTCCGTGACGAGCCCCGGCGTCACGTACCAGAGAACGAGCACGAATAAGCCGACCGCGGTTCCTAGCACGAGCGCGGTGGCGATCCCGCGCGGCAGTCCGCGAGCTTGCAGCCAGGACACGGGTCGGGCCAGGACTATCGCCACCAACGCCCCGATAAAGACAAGGAGCAGGATCTGCCAGATCTGACCGAGAATCAAGAGTAACGCGATCGTGACGAGGACTTTCAGAATTGTCGCTACCGGGAGCTCGATCTGCGTCCTGGTTACAGCCACGGGAGAGCGTGGCGTTTGGTTGGGCCCTGCTGGGGGATCAATCAAGCTCCGTTTGCTCTGGGTGGGAGATTCGTGTCGAACCTGACTGGGATTGCTACCGCCGCTCATCATGCCCTTCCTGAAGTCAGGACAC